>CAXYUO010000232.1:0-3906 GCA_964292185.1 uncultured Frigoriflavimonas sp. | reverse complement strand
GAAAATAAAACACGTAGTTGATAGGGTAAATAAGATGGATTTGGTCAACTATTCGGAAGAAGTTTTCGAAAAAATTAAAGCCGATTATAAGGAAATTGCAAAAAAACTAGACCTTACAGACATTCAATTTTTCCCTATTTCTGCAATTGATGGAGATAATATTGTGGAGAAATCTACCAAAATGCCTTGGTTTAAAGAACCTTCTCTACTCGAATATTTGGAGCAAGTAGAAATTAATAAAGAAATTAATCTGGAAGAAACGCGCTTTCAGGTGCAGTTTGTAATTCGTCCGCAAACCGAAGAATTCCACGATTACAGAGGTTATTCCGGAGAAATCGTGAGCGGAATTTACAAAAAAGGAGACCGCATAAAAGTGCTTCCTCAAAACATAGAAACCACTATTTCTAAACTAGAAACTGGTGGAAAAGAAGTTGATGAAGTTTTTGCGCCACAACCAGCCGTCATTCATATCGAAGATGATATCGATATTTCTCGCGGCGATTTTTTTGTACAGGTAGATGAAATGCCGAAAGTTGAAAACGAATTTCAAGCCTTGGTTTGCTGGATGGATCAAAAGGAATTAATTCCGGGAAACAAATATTTTCTTCAACATCGAAGCAAGTTAATAAAAGCGGTTATCAAAGAAATTGAGTATCAACTTGATGTAAATACTTTGGAAAAAACACCCATTAACAATGCAGTAAAATTAAATGAAATTGTAAGTGTAACGATGAAAACGGCGTCTCCATTGGTTTTCGATTCTTTTGAAAAAAACAAAGGAACAGGAAGTGCAATTTTAATCGATCAAACAAGTAATTCAACGGTTGCTGCGGTAATGATTCTTTAACAATGAACACCTTTCTACCCAATGATATGCATCCTTTATTTCTAAATTTAGAAAGGATTCCTGTAATTTTGGTTGGGAATAATGACTTGATTTTTAAGGCGGTAAAACAAATTAGCCACAATTCTATTCATTGTAAAATAAAAATATTTAATGAAAATTTTTCTGAAAAATTAACCGCATTCGTTTCTGTAAAACCGAATATCACTCTTTATTATCGAAATATTGAGGAAGAAGATTTGCAAGAATTTTCTATGTTGATAATTTCAATTGATGAACATGAAAAAGAAGAACAGCTTCTTCAACTTTCTCAAAATAAAAACCTTCTTATCAATGTTATTGGCAAACCACAAATTAGTGATTTCTCACTGGTTTCTATCATAAAAAATGATCAGATAAAATTAGGGATTTCTTCCAATGATTACACTCCAGAAATTCAAAAACGAATCAATAAAATCATCGAACACAGTATTCCATCGGATCTAGAGGAATTTATTGGTAAATTAAAATTTGCCTACAAAAACCCATTAATGAACCGGGACGATGAACTGAAAACACTCGATAATATTACGGCAGAATATCTTGATCAGAATCAAAAACAACCACTTGCAGATTCTGAATTTGAAAATTTAGCAAAAATAACCAAAGCAGTTCGTCGTAGAGCAAGTATTTATTTGGGTATTATTGGCGTGATGGTCTTAATTGGGGTACTTTCTTATATTCTTTTTGAATTTCAATTGCTTCCAGATATCAATGTATTTCTCAACCGAGATAATCATATTTTCTATAAAATGTTGGCGGTTGGTTTTGTTGCAGAACTGGTTGTAGGAAGTACAGGAATGGGATACGGCATTATTTGCACCACCATTCTTTTGATGCTCAATATTGCACCTCCAATTATCAGTGCAAGTATTCATTCGGCAGAATCATTTACTTCTGCAGCGGGAAGTATTAGTCATTATCGATTAAAAAATGTGAATATAAAACTGGTGAAAGCTATGGCAATTCCAGCAATTTTGGGGGCAATTATTGGAGCTTTATCGCTTATTTATTTGGGAGAACATTATGCATATATTGTAAAACCAGTAATTTCTTGCTATACTTTATATTTGGGAATAAATATTTTGCGAAATGCATTTAAAAAGAAAAAAAAGGAAAAAAATTGTCAAAAACCGAGTCGAAATATCAAAGTTTTGGGATTATTTGGTGGCTTCATCGATTCTTTTACTGGAGGAGGATGGGGTCCAATTGTAACGGGAACTTTGTTAAAAGACGGTCGTACTCCAAGATACGTGATCGGAACTTCTACTCTTTTAAAATTTATTCTCACCATTACAAGTGCAATCACATTTGTAATGACTATAGGAATTCAACATTGGAATATTGTTCTCGGACTTCTAATTGGTGGAATTATAACAGCACCTTTTGCAGCTCTACTTACCCGAAAAATCCCGATTAAAAAAATGTTTGTGGTAATTGGTATTCTAATTATTGTTTTAAGTTTTATATCGATCGTAAAATCTGTTTTTTAATACTTTAAGTTATTGAATTGCAATATGTTATATTTAATTTAAATTCTACAAGCAATTTAAATTTAATATTTTTAAATCTTTTTAGGACTAAAATTTTATTTTAAAACTAATCTATACTATTTTTGTCCAACTATATATATATTATTTTAAAAATGGAAAAAATCTTAGAAACCCTACAAAACGGCGGAACAATTCTTTACCCAACAGATACAATTTGGGGAATTGGTTGCGATGCTACAAACGTTTCTGCAATTCAGAAGATTTTTAAAATAAAAGAAAGAGAAGCTTCAAAATCTTTTATTATTTTGGTGGATTCTGTTCAACGTTTGCAGAATTTAGTAGAAGTTCCAGAAATGGCGTGGGAAATAATGGATGTTAGCGAAAAACCGATTACCATAATTTACGAAAAAGCAACAGGTTTACCGAAAGAATTGCTTGCAGAAGATGGTTCTATCGGAATTCGTGTGGTAAAAGATCCTATTTGTAGAAATTTAATTTCAAGATTGAAAAAACCGATTGTTTCTACTTCCGCCAATTTTAGTGGAGAAAAAAGTCCAATGAAATTCTCTGACATTTCTCCAGAAATTATCAATTCTGTAGATTTTGTGGTAGAAGATTTAGAAGATAAAACTTCAGAATATGAAGGTTCTTCTGTGATAAAAGTGTGGATGGATGGGAAAATAAAAGTGATTAGAGAATAAATTTCAAATTAGAAATAACACCTACTTTTGTCATTCCGTAGGAATCTAAGCGTTGAGATTGACTTCGTCGAACCACTTTGTTAGGTTTCCTACGGAATGACAAATAAACGTTTTAAAATATTATTTATTAACTTATACTTTCAAAATATTATTGAATTGTATCTTTGCGAAAATATATCTCGCAGATTTTTTAAATCTACAATATTTGCGAGAATCTTAAATTAGGAAATGACCATCAACCTTACCCAAAATAAAAATTTCAAACTCTTCAAGATTATTTCTGCTGTTGCAGAAAATAATAATCAAACCGTATATATTGTTGGTGGTTTCGTGAGAGATTTATTATTAGACAGAAAAGAACCAACCGACATCGATTTCGTAACCGAGCAAAGTGGAATAGACCTTGCAAAAGCAGTTGGGAAAGAATTAGATCCAAAATTAAAGGTTTCCTATTTCAAAACTTATGGAACTGCGATGATTAAATTTAAAAATTTAGATTTAGAATTTGTAGGTGCCAGAAAAGAAAGTTACAGCGAAGATAGCCGAAAACCAGCCGTAGAAAATGGAACTTTGGAAGACGATCAAAAACGCAGAGATTTCACCATCAATGCTATGGCAATTTCATTAAATAAAGACAATTTTGGAGAATTAATAGATCCTTTTGATGGAAGAAAAGACCTTTCAGATAAAATTTTGAAAACACCTTTAGAACCTGTTCAAACGTATTCTGATGATCCTTTGCGAATGATGCGAGCTATCAGATTTGCATCTACTTTAGGTTTTAATATTGAAGAAAATTCTCTGGAAGCCATTAAAAATGAAGCAGATA
>CAXYUO010000231.1:0-3911 GCA_964292185.1 uncultured Frigoriflavimonas sp. | reverse complement strand
GTGTCGACTAGCAACCAATTTTCAAATTGATAATAAATCAATTAGAAAATGGAACAGCAAACTTCATCAATTTCGGACTCGGAATGCAAGATTTCTCACAATTTAAAAAGAAATATGAAATAGGAAACTACAACCAAGGTTGCGTAATTTCAGGAAATATAGGTTCAGATGCAACAAAAAACAATCAATTGATCGCAAATTATTTAGACAAAAAATACGGCGAAAGCTGGAGAAAAGCTGTACCGTTTTTACCTTATGGATTGAAGTAGAAAAATAAATAGCTAATAAATTTTTATATTTACCAAAAGGTTATTATCTTTGATTAAGATTTAAAATTTCTTACAATGAGTAATGAATTAAGAAAAGAGAAGAAAAAATTATACAAGGAATTGGAATTCTATCTCGCATATTATTCGGAAGTTAGTTGTAGAGGAAAGCAAATCAAAGATTTTTATGATTCTGAAATTAATAGGATAATAGAGAGATTAAAAGAAATTGGAAACGTGTAGTTTAAACAAGCAAGAAATGAAAACAAAATTAACAGAACTAAAATCAAGATTCATCAAAGCCAAAAGTGCTGCCGAAAAAAAAGAGATTGATATAGAAATGCAAAAATTAATCAATCTTGATCCTGATTTATTCGCAAATTCAATGGTAGAATTAGCTCGTCAAACTGCAGATGATGCTGAAGAATTGGTGCTAAAATCTCAGTTAAAAGAAATACTTCCCGTACTTTCTGTATCTTATATTGCAAAAAATTATTTTGATAAAAGCAGACAATGGTTCTACCAAAAATTAAATGGCAATATTGTAAACGGCAAACCCGCAAAATTCACAAAAGAAGAAATTGAAACACTCAATTTCGCACTGAAAGATTTAAGTAAAAAATTGGGTTCTTTAGAAGTTTCGTAGAATTTAATTATTAATGCAAAATATCAATTGCTAAACTGCTACATTGATAAATTGTTACATTGAAGTCTCTTCTACTTTCAACTGACTTCTATAAAGTGTAGAATAATACCCATTTTGAGATAAAAGTTCTTCATGTTTCCCTTCTTCCACAATTTTTCCGCCATCCATTACGATTATTTTATCTGCATTTACGATGGTGGAAAGACGATGTGCAATGATAATTGAAGTTCTATTTTTTGTGATTTTTTCTGTGGCTTTTTGTATCAATTTTTCACTTTCAACATCTATGGATGAGGTGGCTTCATCTAAAATTAGAATTTTCGGATCCGAAAGATATGCTCTCAAAAACGACAACAATTGTCTTTGACCAAGAGAAATTGATGAGCCACGTTCGCTTACCACATAATCATAACCACCAGGTAAACTTTCTATAAATTCATCAACTTCAATGTCTTTTGCAACTCGTTTTATTTGTTCAAGCGTAATATTTTCATCACCAAAAGCTAAATTTTCATAAATACTTCCGTGAAACAAGAAAACATCTTGCAATACAACTCCAATATGGCTTCGCAAATTGTACATTTCATATTCTGGAAGATTCACATCATCAATTAAAATTTTACCAGAATTGATTTCATAAAGTCGTGTAATCAAGCTGATAATCGTAGATTTTCCTGCTCCAGTTGCTCCTACAATTGCAATATTTTCTCCCGGATTTACTTTAAAACTAATGCCTTTCAAAACTTCTTGCTTTTCATCATAAGAAAAATGCACATTCTGAAATTCAATTTTTCCTTCAAAATGGTCTTTTTGCAAAGTTCCTTCGTTCTTCATCGCCAAATCTTGATCCATCAATCCTAAAACTCTTTCTGCACCCACAATTCCACGTTGGATATTATTAAATCTATCGGCAATTTGACGTAATGGTCTGATTAACATAGAAATATATTGAATGAATGCAATTACAACTCCCGCAGAAATCGTGATATAACCACCATAAAATAAAATAAAACCTATAAATAAGGAAGAAATTAATTCTACAACTGGAAAAAATAAGGAAAAGATAAATACCGTTTTCAAAAGTGCTTCTTTCAAAGTGATATTAATTTCATCAAACTTTTTGTACTCCTGTTTTTGTCTGATGAAAACTTGAATCAATTGCATTCCTTGCAATCTTTCTTGCACAAAAGAATTTTGATTAGAAGTCCAAGTTCTTTCATCATTGAATGCTTTTTTCAATCTTTTCTGAAAAAAACGGGTTATCAAAACCATTAATGGCAAAATTATTAACGAAATATAAGATAAATTGACATCTACTTGAAACATCGCAACTAACACAAATACGATTCTCAAAATATCTCCAAAAACCATCAAAAATCCATCGGTATAAACTACTGCAATGGTTTCTACATCACCTACAGCTCTTGTTACCAATTGCCCAATACTGGTTTTATCGAAGAAAGAAGTTTTGAAATAAATCAACTTTGCATATAATTTTTGGCGAATTTCTCGGATTACATTTTGAGAAATAAAATTGGAGAAATAGACCAAGAAAAAGTTCAAAAGAGTTTCGCTAATTACCAAAGCTATCAAAATATAGATGTGTTTCATCATCAATTTTTGATCTCCCAATTTGATGATGTCGTGATCTACAATTTGCATCGTGAGATATGGTCTATAAACAGAAACTATGGCAAGAAGAATGGAAATAACCAATGTGAAAATAAACCAATTACGAAAGGTCATCCCGATCGTAAAAAGTCTTTTTATAAGTTGCCAAGTAGATTGCTCTTTCATTTAATTTCTATCTTTTTATTGAGTTTTAAGTAGTTTTATTTGGTTTAAATTTGTTGAGATATTATTTAATAATTAAATTTTTGATTGTAAAATCTATTATTTATCCGTCTATCATCTTTTATCAAAAATTATATCCCACATCCACCAAAAACAAGCCATTTGCAGGTACAGAAGTTCCGGCAAGGTTTCTATTTTTTCCTTCTATCACTTCTCTCATCGTTTCTGGTTCGTATTTTCCAGCACCAATATCTACCAAAGTTCCTACAATTGCACGAACCATATTTCGTAAAAAACGATCTGCAGAAATGGTGAAAGTAAGTTCGTTTCCGTGTTGCCTCCATTCAGCTTTGTAAATTTTGCAAATATTGGTTTTCGCGTCAGAATTAACCTTAGCAAAACTCGTAAAATCTGAATATTCAAACAAGATTTTTGCTGCCAAATTCATTTTTTCTACATCCAATTTTCTTTTCCAAAGTTGCCAAGAAGAATCTTGCGTAAACGGGTTTTTCTTTTCAGAAATATGATATTCGTAGGTTCTGAAAGTAGCGTTAAACCGAGCATGGAAATCATCTTTTACTTTAAATAAATCTTGAACTGCAATATCTGGTGGAAGATAGGAATTGAGTTGATGCACCAATTTTTCATCCAAAATTTCTTCTGTATCGAAATGGGCGAACATTTTTTTTGCATGAACTCCTGTATCTGTTCTTCCAGCAGCTGTAATTTTTATTTTTTGTTGAAGAATTGTGGAAAGTGCTTCTTCTAAAACTTCTTGTACAGAAATTTCATTGGGCTGAATTTGGTAGCCAAAATAATTTTTTCCGTGGTAAGAGAATTGTAGAAAGTAGCGCAATTTTATTGAAATATTCTGCAAAAATACGGATTTTGAAAAAGATGGATTGCAATTTTACAAGATTTTTAAATAGTTTAAAAATTGAGCATTCAAATTTCTAAAAATATTGCTTGATTGACTTTGAGAAAAATTATTGTAATACTTAAATCGATGTCCGTATTTAGAAGTAACACAATAAATTAACAAAATGAAAAAAAGTAGTATAGATTGTTCAGGAAAGTTAAATAACTGCCAA
Source organism: uncultured Frigoriflavimonas sp. (assembly GCA_964292185.1). Taxonomy (GTDB): domain Bacteria; phylum Bacteroidota; class Bacteroidia; order Flavobacteriales; family Weeksellaceae; genus Frigoriflavimonas. The sequence goes on along the minus strand of CAXYUO010000231.1, from coordinate 114 downwards.
AACACGGTTTATGATAAATTAAGGATATTAAGAACTTGTTTAAATTTTTTATAAAAATATTTTTAACCACAAAAGGAACAAAAGAATGAGCTTAAATAATTCTTTTTAAAGTGA
>CAXYUO010000230.1:0-3912 GCA_964292185.1 uncultured Frigoriflavimonas sp. | reverse complement strand
TCTATAAATAATGGTATATTTGGCAGTTGATTTTTAAAATCTAAAGCTATTTGCCAATTGGGCGTATTTCTATAATTTGTTTTTTGGTAAGTAGAAAATCCTCTATGAATTCCACCTAAATTAACAATATTTTTAGCTAATAATCTTTCAAAAGCACCTATCCAAAGTGCGAGATCCGGATTTACAGGATTTTTCACCAACACGATTTTGTTAGTTCCTTCTAAAGCTTCTGCAATCTCTTGTATCGTGAAAGGATTTACCGTAGATCTTGCTCCAATCCAAAGAATATCTACATCTGCTTTCAATGCTGCTTCTACATGATGAGCATTGGCAACTTCTGTTGCAGTTTGAAATCCATAAATTTCTTTCACTTTTTGTAGCCAACCTAATCCAATTACTCCAACACCTTCGAAACCGTTTGGTTTTGTACGTGGCTTCCAAATTCCTGCTCGGAAAATAGGAATATTTGCTCCAGAATTTTTTATTCTTTCTGCTGTTTCTAGCATTTGAGATTCGCTTTCTGCACTGCAAGGTCCTGCAATGATGATGGGATTTTTATATTGAGTTTTCCAAGAATTTTCTAATGAATTTAATTCCATAAAAGGACTGATTTTGTTAATTTAAATTGAAACTGATTTTATAATATGCGAATATATTGAAAGTATTATGAAAATACACTTCAAACTAACCCTTAATCTAAAATCTATAGAGAATTTAAAGGGAAAAGCTTAATTTTAGAAATTTATGCAGAACAATTTAATTAAAATCAAACTTAAAAAGTTCGTCTAAATCTTTTAACAATGGATTTATTTCGCATAATTCATTAAATATTAATTTTTTGGTTCGCAATTCCTTTTTCATTGTTCCAGCAGCACTTTTATACGAAATTTTTATTTTGTAATGCTGAATTTCATATTGCAAATTGCTCAAAAAATCGGCACTTAATTTATCAAATTCCTCTTTAGCAGTTTGAGATGGAAAACCAATTTCTATGCTATCTTCTTCCATTTTTTTAATCGTAAATCCACTTATTGCATTGTAAGAAATAATATCTTTATTACGTATTTCTTCTAAAAACTGGCTCCAAAAAGATTGCAAATCTTTCTCTGTAAAATGATTGGTGGGTAAATTTTCTTCTGGCGTATTTAGAACAGGATTATCACTAACCACAGTTTTTTCTACTAAATTCGCATTGATACTGTATTTGCTAACCGTTGGTTTTGCAGAAAGAGGTTTTACGGCTTTTTTTAGGGGTAAAACATCAGGAACTTCAGTGGTTTTAGGAACTTTTTGTTCTTGTACTTCTTGAGGTTTTTGTACTAAATCTTGAGATATTTTTTCAAGAAGTGGTGCTAAAATTAAGAACTTTTTTTTTTAACAACTGCTCCATTTGCAGTAAGACTAGATAATTGCATCAAAGCAATTTCTACAGTAAGTCTTGGGTTTTTAGAAGCTTTATAATTAATATCTGCAAAATTGCAAATTTCTATGGCATCTACAAGCATTTGTGCATTCCAAGATTTGCTTTGCTCGCCTAATTTTTGTTTAGTTTTTTCTCCTACTTCTACCAAAGAAAGTGTTGCTGCATTTTGTGCCATCATCAAATCTCGGAAATGGCTTCCTAAACCTGCTATAAACTGATGCGCATCAAAACCTTTGGTTACAATTTCGTTGAATTGTATGAGTACTTCTGCAATATTATTAATGAAAATTGAATCTACAATTTTTAAATATTGATCGTAATCTAAAACATTCAATATTTCTGCAGTTCGCTCTAAAGTAATATTCTTTTTAGTGAAAGTAGAAAGTCTATCAAATATAGAAAGTGCGTCTCTTAAAGCTCCATCAGCTTTTTGAGAGATAAGATACAATGCATCTTCTTCATATTTCACATCTTCTTTTTCTGCAATACTTACCAAATGTTTTTGAATATCTTCTATGGTAATTCTATTGAAATCATAGATTTGACATCTTGATAAAATAGTCGGAATAATTTTATGCTTCTCTGTAGTTGCAAGTATAAAAATTGCGTGTTCTGGTGGTTCTTCTAGTGTTTTTAGAAAAGCATTAAAAGCATTTGAAGAAAGCATGTGAACCTCATCAATAATATATACTTTATATTTCCCGATTTGTGGTGCAAAACGAACTTGATTCGTTAATTCTCGAATATCATCTACAGAATTATTGGAAGCAGCATCTAGCTCGAAAACATTGTAAGCAAAGCCATCTTCTGAAGTAGAGCCGTCTTTTTCGTTAATTTTTCTAGCAAAAATTCTTGCACAAGTTGTTTTTCCAACACCTCTTGGTCCGCAAAAAAGCAGAGCTTGTGGAACACGATTATTTTCTATCGCATGATCCAAAGTTTCTGTAATATGAGATTGCCCTACAACAGTATCAAACTCTTGTGGACGATATTTTCTTGCAGAAACGATGAAATTTTCCATTGGTCAAAAATAGGGAATTATTTTTTAAAAAACATGGAGATAATGAGTTTAATTATACAAATTTTGCTGAATTTTATATCATAAATTTTAAATAAAATCCTATAACTTTGTAGTCTTATTTTAATTAAAATAAATTCAAAAATTAAAACTTCAGATATAATACTTCAAAAAATGAACCTAAAACTCCACAAACCACTTTGTACATTCGATTTAGAAACCACAGGAATCAATATTTCTAAAGATAGAATTGTTGAAATTTGTATTTTGAAAGTTTTTCCTGATGCTTCTAGAGAAAGCAAAACTTGGCGCGTAAACCCTGAAATGAAAATACCGAAAGAAGCAAGTGAAGTTCATGGTATTTATGATGAAGATGTTGCAAATGCTCCAACTTTCAAAGAAATAGCGCAAAAAGTGATGGAAATGATTTCAGGAGCAGATCTCGCAGGTTTTAATTCTAATAGATTTGATGTGCCACTTCTTGCAGAAGAACTTTTGCGTGCAGAAATAGATTTTGATTTGAAAAAACACAAAATGGTAGATGCACAAACTATTTTCCATAAAATGGAACCAAGAAATCTTTCTGCAGCCTACCAATTCTACTGTGGAAAAACCCTAGAAAATGCGCATTCTGCAGAAGCAGATACTTTGGCAACTTTTGAAATTCTAGATGCACAAGTTGGAAAATATGACGAAATTCCTTCTGATATAAATGAATTAAGCGAGGTTTCTAGTTATAATAAATTTGCAGATTTGGCAGGAATGATCCATTTTAATAATGAAGAAGTAGAAATTTTTGGCTTCGGGAAATACAAAGGTCAAAAAGTGATTGATGTTTTTCAGAAAGATGCAGGATATTATTCTTGGATTCAAAATGCAGATTTTCCGTTTTATACTAAGAAAGTTTTCACACAGATCTATTTGCAATCTAAATTTTAAAATAAAATGGCATCTCTTACAAAATTTAAATATTACGAAAATAGTATAGAAGCTAATTTTGATAGGCAAATTTTAGAAGAAAATGGTGTACAAAGTTTTATTGCAAATGAACAAACTATACAATCTGATTGGCTATTATCACAAGCTTTAGGTGGAATTCAACTTCATGTTTTTGAAGATGAATTAGAAAAAGCAAAAGAAATACTTGAAAATTATTATAAGAATGAAAGAGAAGAAATTGAAGTAGAGCACACTATTTCAAATCCAGATTTTGATTTTGTTTGTCCGAAATGTGGTTCAAATCACATTTATAGAGACGAAAAACTTGGTGGTCCATTTGGTATTTCACTTTTGCTTTTCGGAATTCCTGTGAAAACTAAAAGCCAGTTTTACCATTGTTATTTCTGCAATCATGAATTTAAAAATTAATTTAAAAAAAATCTTTTTAGTACATGACAAAAATTTTAAACCACAAAAGTAACAAAAGTCAACTGCTAAAAAAGGAGTTCAAAAGTTAAAATAAGCTTGAAAA
>CAXYUO010000229.1:0-3942 GCA_964292185.1 uncultured Frigoriflavimonas sp. | reverse complement strand
TATTCAGTGAACGGGAAAGTGTCTGTGTCAGAGACCGGTTTGCCACCTCTGCCAGTGTTTCCGGTGTCTGTTTCTTCATTCCCTGCATGTTCTCACGGATACGGTCAAAGATAACAATGGTATCATTGATGGAATATCCGATAACGGTAAGTATTGCAGCTATAAAATCTTGATTTATCTCCATATTGAAAGGCATTACTCTATAAAATAAAGAATACGCACCCAAAACGATAATGGCATCATGAAAAAGAGCTAAAATTGCTCCTAAAGAGAATTGCCATTTTGAGAATCTTATTAATATATATAGGAAAATTCCTATTAAAGCTAATGTAAATGCAATTATACCTCCAGTTTTTATATCATCTGCAACTGTAGGCCCTACTTTTGTAGAAGACATAATTCCATAATTATCTGTATCTGCACTTTTGAAACTTGCCAAAGTTGCATTTGCTGGTAAATATGGTTTTAAGCTGGTGAATATTTTACTTTCTGTATCAAAATCTGCTTCTACAGATGTATCATCTATTTTATAATCTGTTGTTATTTTTAATTGATTATCGCTACCATAAGTTTTCACATCTACACTTGTAGTTTCTCCTTTTCCTACTAAAATAGCTTTTATAGAATTTTCAGCAGCTTTTGGATCTACAGTTTTATCAAATTTTACAACATAATTTTTACCACCATTGAAATCAACTCCAAATTTGAAACCATTCACAGCAATAGAAACTAAACTAATAACTAATAAAATTGAAGAAACGATATAAGCAATTTTTCTTTTTTTAATAAAGCTAAAGAATACATTTCTGAACCAGTTTTTAGTAACTGATGTCCAAACTGAAAGTCCTTTTCCTTTTTCTAATCTATTAAAAATCATCACTCTAGAAAGTAAAACTGAAGTGAAAAGCGTCATCAAAATACCAATTCCAAGCGTTACAGCAAATCCTTTAATAGGACCAGTTCCGAAGAAATACAATACTGCAGCCGTTAAAAGTGTAGTAAAATGTCCATCTATAATTGCGGATAATGCATGTTTGTAACCATCACTATACGCTTGTTTTATTCCTTTTCCAAGAGCAAGTTCTTCTTTTGTTCTTTCATAGATAATTACGTTTGCATCTACTGCCATTCCCATTGTAAGTACTACACCAGCAATACCAGGAAGCGTGAGTGTTGCACTAATAGAATCTAAAATTCCGAAAAGGTAGAATAAATTGATAATCATTGCAATTACAGCAAAAATACCTGCACCACCATAATAGAAAATCATGTATAAAATGATGATTATAAATGCGATAATGAAAGACCACATTCCTGCACTTACGGAAGCTGCACCCAAAGATGGTCCTACTACTTCTGCTTGTACTACTTTTGCACCTGCAGGAAGTTTTCCTGCACCCAATACATTTACTAAATCTTGTGCTTCTTCTTGACTGAAATTTCCAGAAATTTTTGTTCTACCATTTGGTATTGCACCTTGTACATTTGGAGCTGTATAAACAAGATTATCCAAACTTACTGCTACTGGTTTTCCGACGTTTTTTTCTGTAAGTGTGTTCCAATCTTTTGCACCATTAGAATCCATTTGCATGTCTACTTCTACTCTTCCAAGCTGATCATAGCTTACATTTGCAGATTCTACAGCACCATCTACTGGAGCTCTTTTGCTTGCATTTCCACGGATTGCATATAAAGTAAGACTTTCAGGATCTGTAGTTTCTGGTTTATAAGCCCACATAAATTGGGTGTATTGCATACCAGCTGATCTTGCATCAATAGCAATTTTATTATTTAAAATTTTGTTTACTGCGGCAGTATCAGAAATTTTCACAGTTCCTTGTCCTAATTTTGAATAGCCCATTACATTTGCTTGGTCTAATCCCACTAATTTTAAGAAATTGGTATTCTTATTTACTCCTAAAGAATCAGATTTTGTAGCAACAATAGAATTTAATTGTGTAAAATAAGGCATAACCTCATTTAAATTCTGTATTTCCCAGAATTGCAATTTTGCAGAAGTTTGCAACATTTTTTTCACTCTATCGATATCTTTTACACCAGGCATTTCTACAGAAATTCTTGCAGTTCCTGGTACTCTTTGCACATTTGGTTGTGTAACACCCATTTTATCAATACGTGTTCTAATAACTTCATAAGCAGTATCTGTAGATTGTTCTATTCTATCTTTTACGATTTTCTTTACTTCATCATCTGTAGAATTGTACTTAATTTCAGAAAGATTGGTGTTTCCAAAAATTTCTGGATCTGCCAATTTCAAGTTTGTTCCTTTCTCCGCATTTACTTTTGCAAACTTCGTAAAGAAATCATCAATATAAGTACTGGTAGAATTTTTCTGATTGACATCCGTTCTATTCAATGCTTCTAAAAGCACTGGGTTTTCCGAATAATTAGAAAGATTGCTCACCAAATCTCTTTGATTAATCTCTAACAAAACATTGATACCTCCTTTTAAATCTAGTCCCAACTTCATTTCCTTCTCTTTAGATTGGGTGTAATACAATTTTGTAAAACCGAGATTCAGAGTATCTTTAGAAAGTCTTGCAATTTCTTTTTTGTATTTCACTGGATCGTTTCCAGCAATTGCCATTGCTTCGTTTTCTGTTTTGTGAGCATACCAAGTTGGTAGTAATTCATTGATACAGATGAGACCAAGAATGATGGCTACGATTGTAATAAGTCCTTTTCCTTGCATTATAATACAGCATTAAAATTATAGTCGGCAAATATAATGATTTTCATTAGGAAATAGGAATTTATATAGTTTTATTTGAAAATTTTAATTTTTAAATGATATTATTCCTCCGTGCTTTTTGTATAGCTTCCAATTTAGAATGTACTTGTAGCTTTTTATAAATGTTCTCTATATGCTTTCTGATGGTAGATGGCGAAAGAAATAAATTTTCTGCAATCTGCGTATAGCTCAATCCTTTGCTCACTTGTTCAAGCACTTCAATTTCTCTTTCGGAAAGGCTAACTTCTTCTTCATCTTTAGAAAAATCTACGGGATTTCTTAATAATTTTAAAGTTTTCATCGCAATAGAAGGATTCATTGCTGCACCACCTTCTAAAGTTTCGCAAATTCCGTGATAGAGTTTTTGGGGTGTTACTTCTTTCATCAAATATCCATCTGCTCCAGCTTGTATTGCGTTGAAAATATGCTCATCATTATCAAAAACGGTAAGCATAATTATTTTTATCTGAGGATGATTTTTTTTAATGATTTTTGTGGCTTCAATACCGTTCATTTTTGGCATTTCTATATCCATCAGAATAAGATCTATGTGCTTTTCTTTGATTAAAATTTGCACAATTTCTTCTCCATTTGCAGCAAAAACTTTTGGATGTATGTCTTCGTAAAATGACAATTTTTCTGCAACTGCTTTTTGCAAGAAGTGATTATCATCTACGATGGCTATGTTTATTTTTTTTTGCATTTTTATAAGGTTAAAGTTATTCTCGTTCCTTGCTCAGAAGTTTCAATCTCAAATTTCCCACCAATTTCTTCTGCTCTTTTCTCCATGCTTTTTAGGCCATTTCCTGCATTTTTTTCTTCCAAATCAAAGCCTTTTCCATTATCGGAAATTTCAAAATTGAAATGGTTGTTTTCTTCATATAATTTTACAGTAATTGCTGTAGCTTCTGCATGCTTTATTGCATTATTGATGGATTCTTGCAAAATTCTATACACATTCATTCCCTTTTTTGCATCAAATCCAATATTATTAGAATCTGAAACCTGATTAACAAAATTAAATTGAATGTTTTGTGCTGCAATATTGGCATTATTGATATAATTTGAAATCCTACTTTCTAAATCTTCAATAGAAATTCCGCTTCTATTCATCGCCCAAATGGTATCTGGCAGTTCAAGAATTGTTTCTCTCGAAAAATTATTAATCATAGAAAGTCTTTTATCTAAAC
>CAXYUO010000228.1:0-3980 GCA_964292185.1 uncultured Frigoriflavimonas sp. | reverse complement strand
CGCAAAGAAAGTATCTTACAATCTATAGAAGAACAAGATGCTTTAACTCCAGAATTAAAAAAAAGAATAGAAGAAAGTTATGACCTTCAAGATTTAGAAGATTTGTATTTACCCTTCAAAAAAAAGAGGAAAACAAAAGCAGATACAGCGAAAGAAAGAGGTTTAGAACCTTTAGCAAAAATAATAATGAGTCAAAATGCGAACAATTTGCAATCTTTGGCTTCTCAATATTTGAATGATCAAGTTCCTACAGAAGAAGATGCTTTGCAAGGAGCAAGAGATATTTTGGCAGAATGGACCAATGAAAACATCTACGTTCGGAAAAATCTTCGAAGATTATTTCAAAGAAAAGCAATCATCACTTCAAAAGTTGTAAAATCTAAAAAAGAAGAAGAAGCAGCCCAAAAATTTTCTCAATATTTCGATTGGGAAGAAAGTTTGAACAAAATACCATCTCATCGTTTATTGGCAATGTTGCGTGCAGAAACCGAAGGATTTGTGAAAACAAAAATAGAAATTGATAAAATTGAAGCTTTGGATTTAATCGCAAATTCTATTATTAAATCTAATAATGAATGTACAGATCATGTAGAACTTGCCATAAAAGATAGCTACAAAAGATTATTAGAACCTGCCATTTCCAACGAAAGTTTGCAAGAAGCAAAGGAAAAAGCGGATAAAAAAGCCATCGAAATATTTGCCGAAAATCTTCGTCAGCTTTTGCTTGCACCACCATTAGGCGAAAAAAGAATTTTAGCAATAGATCCTGGTTACAAAAGTGGTTGCAAAGTAGTTTGTTTAGACGAAAAAGGAGATTTGCTGTACAACGAAACCCTTTTTCCGCACGCTCCACAAAATGAAACAGGAATGGCGATGAAAAAAATTCGATCGATGGTAAATGCCAATCAAATAGAAGCAATATCTATCGGAAATGGAACTGCAAGAAGAGAAACAGAATTTTTTATTAAAAAAATTGCATTTGATAAACCACCTTTGGTTTTTGTGGTTTCAGAAGCTGGAGCATCGGTTTATTCAGCGAGTAAAATTGCAAGAGAAGAGTTTCCTAGCTTTGATGTTACGGTTCGTGGTGCAATTTCTATTGGCAGAAGATTGGCAGATCCATTGGCAGAATTGGTGAAAATAGATGCAAAATCTATTGGAGTTGGGCAATATCAACATGATGTAGATCAAACGCAATTGAAAAATGAACTAGATTCTACAGTGATGAAATGTGTAAATTCTGTAGGAATAAATTTGAATACTGCAAGTAAATCTTTGTTGAGTTATGTATCTGGAATTGGCGAAAAAATGGCAGAAAATATCGTGAATTACAGAACAGAAAATGGAGCTTTTGAAGATAGAAAACAACTAAAAAAAGTACCAAGACTGGGCGAAAAAGCCTTTCAACAAGCAGCGGCGTTTATTAGAATTACGAATGGGAAAAATCCGTTGGATAATTCTGCAGTTCATCCAGAAGCATACAAAATTGTAGAAAAAATGGCGAAAGATTTGAATCTTAAAACCGATGATCTCATTGCAAATAAAGAGCAAATAAAACTCATCAATCCAGAAAAATACATTACCGATAATATAGGAATTTTAGGAATAAAAGATATTTTGAAAGAACTAGAAAAACCTGGTTTAGATCCTAGAAAAGCTGCAAAAGTTTTTGAATTTGACCCGACTGTAAAATCCATAAAAAATTTAAAACCAGGCATGATTCTTCCCGGAATTGTCAATAATATTACAGCTTTCGGATGTTTTGTCGATCTAGGAATCAAAGAAAGTGGATTGGTACATATTTCTCAGCTGAAAGAAGGTTTTGTATCTGATGTAAATGAGGTTGTAAAACTGCATCAACACGTGCAAGTGAAAGTTGTGGAAGTGGATGAAAGTAGGAAACGTATTCAGTTGAGTATGAAATTGTAATAAAACATAGGAAATTATACATTTTTCTTTTTTCAAGGAATCAAGGAACCTCAAATTTAAGAAAAACAAAAGCACTTTCTATGCTATTTCTATTTGTTTACAAAAACTTAACATTAGCCAAAATCATTAACATTATTGTAACAAAAACTTAAAGTTCTATCTATCTGATTGGATATTATTAGCTCTTTCTTTGCATCATTAATTAAAGAAAAAATTCATGAGGATTGCAAAGCTAAGTATCGCAACTATATTTTTCACAACTTCTTTAGTGCTTCATGCACAAGTAGTACCATCTGATACTACTCGGAAAGAAAAAAATATAGACGCAATAGTTATTAAAGGAAATAGAGACCAAAAAACAGAAACTGCTATTCTTTCTGACATGAAAAAAGCAGTGATACAAAAACAAGCAATTGGTGCAGAAGAAATTTCTAGAAAAGGAATATCAAATGTAGAACAAGGGCTTACAAAAATTACTGGAATTACTGCCGTAAAAGGAAAAGGGCTTTTCGTACGTGGTTTAGAAGAAAGATACAATACGCTTTTAATCAATAATTTAGGATCACCATCAAACAATCCTTTCCAAAAAATAATCGCTCTAAAACAATTTCCTACAGATGTAGTTGGAAAATTGAATGTCTATAAAACTTTTACTTCAGATTTGTATGCAGATTTCGCAGGTGCAACTTTCGATATAGAAACTTTGACCTACGAAAAAGCTTTTACAAAAATAGAATTTGGAATTGGTTTCAATAGCGTTAGTACTTTTAAAAATGATTTTAAAATAAACCCAAATGCCAATAGTTTTGACGGATATTTAGGTTTAAATGATCAAGACAGAAAACTTCCACAAGAAGTAGATGGCTACAAACCAAGTAGTTATATTTTTTCTAAAGAACAATCTAAAAATTCTTTCGGTGAAGGTTGGAATGTAAATAGTGTGAAATCTTTGCCAAATACGAGCATCGGTTTTACAACAGCACAAAAAATAAATTTAGGCAACAATAAATCTCTTGGTTTCTTATTTTCATTAAATCAAAGTGATAGTTATGAATTTCATGATGGCGAAAAAAACCAATTTCGTTTTAATGGAAATGAGATAGATTACAACAATTTCCTAAATAGAAAAGAATATACATATACCACAGAATCTTCGGTTTTGCTAGGTCTTGGTTACAAAACAAGAAACACGAAAGTAAACTTTAACGGTATATTTCTACAAAATTCTGAAAATTTAGTTCAAGATTTTCGAGGATTCAGAAATGGGCAGCAAAATCAGCAAGAATTTATCCGTGCAAACCAACAAGATATTTCTAGATTTACAGATTTGCAACTTTCTGCTTCACACGACATCAATGATAGAAATGAAATAAAAGCGGGTGCAAGTTGGGTAAATAATAATTACCAACAACCAGATCGTAAAATTTTCTACGGACAGATTACTCCAAATTCTGACCAAATAAATCTAAGTTATGGTGGTAATAATCTTATCCGTCAATATTTTGATGTACAAGGAAAAAATTATTTATCCGCTTATGCAGAATATACTTTAAAACTTGGCGAAAAAGGAGATAAAAAAGAATATCCTTTGCAATTGAACTTAGGGTACAATGGTTTTGTAGATGTGAGAAACACTAGTTATAGATTCATATTTTCTGCATTGGGAAATAATCCTGTTGGTTCTGTAAACATCAATATTGATAATCCACAATCTACTTTCAATCAATCTTTATTAAATGATGAATTTCATTTTAGAGAAGGTTCTACATCAGAATACAGAAACAATCTTTATCAATTTGTAAATGCAGGATACCTTACTACAAACTACAAACCATCTGAAAGCTGGGATATTGTAGCTGGAGCAAGAGTAGAAAACAGCATCAATATTACGAGGTTTAAATATTTAGGTTCCATCAATGTTCCTTTTGAAAGCATTACCAAAGACAAAGTTTTCGTATTGCCTTCTCTTGCTGTTAAAAAAACCATCAATAGCAAATCTAACCTAAGATTTGCACCCAGTAAAACCATTACAACACCTATGTTGATTGAGT
>CAXYUO010000227.1:0-3989 GCA_964292185.1 uncultured Frigoriflavimonas sp. | reverse complement strand
TTATTGGTATTGTTTTGCAATTGAGCTTCAATTTCTATGGCTTTTCCCCAAATCGAACGAATACACCATCTTTTAAAATTTGAATTGTTCATATATTTCTTGAGGATAATGATTTCTTTATACGAAATCTGTTTTGGTCTTCGTTTGAAACACTGCCCTATCAATGATAGATCGCACGCAAACTTTCTATAGCTTAACCAAAAAGCATATTGCCTTTTAGAAATCATTAAAAACCGAAGCAAATCTTGTTTAGCAATCGGAAAATCATCTGAAAAGTTTTCAATCAATTCAACAAAAACATTTCTATTTTGTTTGATGATTTTTCTAAAATTATCTTTCCCTAAAAGAGAAATTAAAGTAAGATATAATCTGCCAAATTGAAGAAATGCTTTTCTACTAAAATACAAACGCTCATCAAGAAAAACTTTAGTGTCTTATAAATTATCCTAAATGTTTTTAGCAAATTCAGAACCTATATATTTTTCAGATTCTTCATCTTTCCAATAATGGGAAGTAGAATTTGGAATATCCTTTAAAAAACTATCAGGCAAAACTTGATCTTGTGAAACTTGACACCTAATGCAAAACTAGTTTTTATGTCAGTGTGATATTTTTTATATTTTTGCATATATTTCAATTTTCAAAGCGCAAAAACATTAAAGAATTCTAAGAACACGTAACATCAATTTTAAAAAATAGCAGTATTTTTTTTCGAATCATTTTTCGAATTTTCGAATCCAAAATATCACTCAATCTAATTGTTTCGAGCATAGTAAGGGATTGTTAATTATCGCAATGTGCTGGTTTATAGCGCTAATCGGTTCGATTTCTTGTCAAAAGGAGGAGCTAGGTTGCATAGGGAGAACTATAAACTAATTAAAAACAAAAATCAGGAACGTTAGTCCCTGATTTAGTCCCTGCAAAATGTAACTGCATGATTTAAAGACCTGTTTGTGGAGTTGGAGGGACTCGAACCCTCGTCCAAACAAGCAACACATAAGACTTCTACATGCTTAGTTTGCATTTAATTTTCGACAAAAAGCAGAGCACAAACACCCAACTTATCACTTATCTTCTAAAGTTTTCGTTCCCGAACCAAAGCTTTTCGAGACTTATTTCTACATTCCTATATCTCTATACCAAACGCCGCAGAAAGTAGCATTTGAGAGACATCTCGCTTCCTTACTATACTTCGGGAAAACGCAAAATCCTACTATAATTCGGATTATGCTGCAAGAGCAAACTCTTGGTCGCCAGTTAAAAGTGTGTAGCAAGGGATTAAAGAGATCGCGCTACGGTTCTCTGCATGCTTACTTATATATTGATCTTGCTGTCGAAACCAGTCAACCCCAATTTTTATAAGACTACAAAGTTACATTTTTTTTAAATTCATTCCACTAAATTTTTAAATTAATTAAAAATCATAACATAAATTGTATTCAAAAACTTGAAAAATTCAATTAAAAACACCTAAAACATTAATATATCAACTGAAATAATCATTTAAATAAGTATAAATCTCAATTTTACTAAAATACACCAGCATTATCATTCTATTTTATATGAAATTACTTAATTTTGCAAACTTATGAAAAGATGGTACCTCTACCCTTTTTCTGTGGTTTATCATATCGTCACAGGAATCCGAAACACCTTTTATAATTGGGGAATTCTAAAATCTACTCCTTTTAAAACACCTATTATTAATGTAGGGAATCTTTCTGTGGGCGGTTCCGGAAAATCTCCAATGGTAATGCATTTATCAGAATTGCTCTCTAAAAACAGAAGAACAGGAGTGCTTTCTAGAGGATATGGCAGAAAAACCAAAGGTTATGAAGTTACCAATTATGATAGTGATTATAAAACTGTAGGAGATGAAGCAATGCAACTTTTCCAACGGTTTAAAAATAAATTTGTGATTGCCGTTTCCGAAGATCGTGTAGCTGGAGCAACAAAATTAATCTATGATATGGATTTGGAAGCTCTTGTTTTAGATGATGCTTACCAACATAGAGCGATAAAAGCAGGTTTCAATATTTTGATGACGGATTATAACGATCCTTATTTCAAAGATTTTCTACTTCCTGCAGGAGATTTGAGAGAAAGCAGAAAAGGAGCGAAAAGAGCCAATATTATTATGGTTTCTAAATGTCCACCTGATCTTACGGATGAAAAAAAACAATACTACATTTCTAGAATTAAACCACAATATGGGCAAAAAGTATTCTTTTCTTCCATAAATTATGATGAAAACGTGTATTCCCATGATCAACTATTACCAGATAACAATCTTGCTGATTACGATATTTTATTAATCACAGGTATCGCCAATCCGAAACCTTTGGAGCAACATTTGACAAAATTTTCGAGCAAGGTAAAGCATTTAAAGTTTAAAGACCATCACAATTTCACTAAAGATGATATTCAAAACATCATGAAAGAATACAAAAAGCTTGGAGAATACAGGCTGATTTTGACTACAGAAAAAGATTATGTGAGATTAAAAACTTTTGATTATATTAGAGATTTGGTTTACTATTGGCCAATCAACGTACAAATCAATCAACAAGAAGAGTTTAATAAAATAATCCAAGATTATGTTAGAAAAAATTAAAGAAACAGCAGCATTCATAAAAAATATTATTCAAGAAACTCCAGATTTCGCCATAGTTTTGGGTTCTGGTTTAGGTGCTTTGAAGGATGAAGTAGATGCCATTCACACATTAGATTATTCTGAAATTCCAAATTTTCCGCAAACCACAGTTGTTGGTCATGGTGGAAAATTAATTTATGGAACTTTAGAAGGCAAAAAAGTTCTAATGATGAGTGGAAGATTTCATTATTATGAAGGTCATGACATGCAAACTGTTGTTTTTCCTTTCAGAGTTTTCAAACTTCTTGGAATTCAAAATTTAATAGTTTCTAATGCTTCTGGTGGTGTAAATCCGAATTTCAATGTTGCAGATATTATGATTATTAATGATCATATTAATATGATGCCGGAACATCCTTTACGTGGTAAAAATCTCGATGAATTAGGCCCTCGTTTTGTAGATATGAGCGAACCTTATAACAAAAAAATGATTGCTACAGCTGAACAAGTTGCCAAAGATTTAGATATAAAAATCCACCTAGGTTGTTATGTAGCTTTGCAAGGTCCAACTTTTGAAACTCCTGCAGAATACGGAATGATACGCGCAATTGGTGGAGATGCGGTTGGAATGAGCACCGTTCCAGAAATAATTATCGCAAAACATCAAGGTATGGATTGTTTCGGAATTTCTATAATTACTGATGTTGGCGGACCAGAAATTGCTTTTTCGGTTTCTCATGAAGAGGTTTTGCAAGCAGCGGACAAAGCAATGCCAAACGTAATAAAAATCGTGAGAGGTTTGGTAAAAAATTATTAGATTTTAAACAAAAAAAACTCTAAGATTTCTTCCAACTTTTGACTTCCAACCTCCGACATTTAAAAAAATGAACGAAAAACTGTTGCAATACCTCTGGAATTATAAGGCATTTACGAATTTGCCCTTCAAAGATACAGCAGGAAATTTAGTGGAAATTTTAGATTTCGGTAAATGGAATACAGATTCTGGCCCAGATTTTTTATTCGCGAAAATTAAAATCAACAATGTCATTCTTGCAGGAAATATAGAACTTCACGTGAAATCTAGCGATTGGATATTTCATCAACATGAAGGAAATCCCGAGTTTGAAAACTTGATTTTGCATGTGGTTTATATTGATGATATTGATATAGAAACTTTTCAAAACAAAAATATTCCAACATTAGAATTGAAAAACTATATCGACGAGAAATTATTGCTAAAATACGCTCAACTTTCCACAGAAAACCAATTTATTCCCTGCGAAAAAATTTTTGATGCTTCCGCAATTCCTTTTCATTTTGCAGAAGAAACACTACTGAAAAAACTAGATGAAAAAGCAATTGAAATAGAAATTCAATTACAGAATAATACCAATGA
>CAXYUO010000226.1:0-3993 GCA_964292185.1 uncultured Frigoriflavimonas sp. | reverse complement strand
GCTAATAATGTTTATTACGATAATCTTTCTTTAAATACTAAAATAGATGAAAGACGTGTATTGGAACTTTTCCAATTTTTTTCAGTTGATTTAAAAGAAAAACTTGAAATGGAAAAAATAAATGAGTCCCGTAAAAGATACACTGAAAATATTAGAAAACAAGAGAATGAAAATTTTGATAAAATAGGTTTATTTGATAATTTTTTTGATGGTATTTATTTAGAAGGTAAAGAGTACGAACATAGCAAGACTTTTTCTCTATATATGGAATTTATTGAAATTTTACTAATTAATTACTGCCATAATGTTAAAAACTTTGACGAATTCATAGGAAGTATTAAGTTTACAAAAACCATCATTTTCAGTTCTAAAAATAAAAAAAAAATTGTTTATTATGAATTAGAAAAAAATTTTGAAAATCTAGAATCTGAACCTTTGCTAATTTTTGATTTTGATAAATTTTATAATAATATTTATAGAAGATATTTCTACTTTTATAATAGTGGATTATTTTATAAAACGTATCAAAAGAATTACAATCCATTTTACGCTATTATTTTAATATTACGATTCGAATCAATATTTAAGAATAAAATAAATTGGCATGTAGAACATGAAGGTATTGAGAAAAGATTATTAAATTTTAAAAATGGGATAATCTTTGATTGCAGTAAAGATTACCCTATCTATTCGAATCGTTCTGTACATTCCAAACCAAATCCTTTTAGATTTTAAATATTTTTAATTCGATACAATAATAATTGACTATAATAGAAATTCTTTTATAAAATATTATAATCAGATCTATTGGCACTCATACTGAATATGAAAAAATAGATGCCAACACAATTTAAAAATATTATTATGAACCTAAAACCTATAAAATCCGAAAAAGATTATCGCAATTCGCTTGAGCGTTTAGAAATAATATTTGATGCACCAGTTGATACAAAAGAAGGAGACGAAGCAGAAATACTCTCATTACTAATAGAAAATTACGAGAACGAATACTATCCAATTGAAGCACCAGATCCTATTGAAGCGATAAAAATCCGCATGGAAGAATTAGATCTACGACAAAAAGATTTAGTGGGAATCATTGGTGGAAAAAGTAGAGTATCGGAAATTCTAAATAGAAAGAAAAAATTGACAGTAGAAATGATCAGAGAATTAGAGCGAAAACTTCAAATTTCTGCTTCAGTTTTGGTTAATAATTATCAACTTTCTACTGAATAAAAAAATTAAAAATTCTACAACTAACTTCAAAATGAATTATCTCTAAAATAATTCATTCAAAATTTTCTCTTAATTAAAATTCAAAATTACTTTCCTATTTTTGTAAAGTGAATGACAATCTAAACCTTCAACTAAAAACGCTTTCTACAGAACCCGGAGTTTATCGGTATTACGATAAAAATGACGAACTATTGTATGTAGGGAAAGCCAAAAATTTAAAAAATAGGGTTCTTTCCTATTTTAATAAAAACCTTCCTGGTTACAGAACCAAAATAATGGTTCGCAAAATTCATCGTTTAGAAACTACCATCGTTCCGAGTGAATATGATGCTTTGCTGCTGGAAAATAATTTAATTAAAGAACATCAGCCTTTCTACAATATGATGTTGAAAGATGATAAAACTTTCCCGTGGATTTGCATTAAAAATGAACCTTTTCCAAGGATTTTTCTCACCAGAAATAAAATTAAAGATGGATCTGAATATTTTGGACCGTATGCAAAAGTGAAACCTGCCAAATTCCTTTTAGATACTTTAAAACAGATTTATCGCCTTCGTTCTTGCAATCTGAATCTTGAACCTTCAAAAATTGCAGAAAATAAATTTAAAGTTTGTTTAGAATTTCACATTAAAAATTGCAACGGACCTTGCGAAAATTTGGAAACTAAAGAAAGTTATGATAAAAAAATAAATGCAATAAGAGAAGTGATCAAAGGGGATTTCCGTTTGGCAAAAGAATTTTTGATAGATGAAATGTCCACTTTTGCTGAGAATTTGGAGTTCGAAAATGCCCAAATCGTTAAAGATAAAATGGAACTTCTCAATCATTATCAAGCCAAACATACGGTTGTAAATTCATCTATAAACGATGTAGATGTTTTTGGAATGACGAGTGACGAAACTGCAGCATACGTGAATTATTTTAAAATAAGAAACGGCAACATTATCCAAAGTTACACCACAGAAATTCGGAAAATTTTGGAAGAAACGGATGAAGAAATTTTGGAAACTGCGGTGATAGAAATTCGTCAGAAATTCCTATCTGATTCTCATGAAATATTGCTTCCTATTGAGTTAGGTTTTGAAATTCCGAATGTGATTTTATCGGTTCCAAAAATTGGCGATAAGAAAAGAATTGTAGAACTTTCTGAAAGAAATGCGAAAGAATACAGAATTGAGAAACTGAAAGCCATACAAATTGTAGATCCAGAAAGACATACCAACAGAATAATGCAAGAGATGAAAAAACTGTTGCACATGCCTGTAGAACCGCGACATATAGAAGGTTTTGATAATTCTAATATTCAGGGAACTAATCCTGTTTCGGCTTGTGTAGTTTTCAAAAATGGGAAACCGAGCAAAGCAGATTACAGAATTTTTCATATAAAAACGGTGGAAGGTCCGAATGATTTTGCGAGTATGGAAGAAGTGGTTTATCGCCGCTACAAAAGAATGTTGGATGAAGACAGCGATCTGCCCCAACTCATTGTAATTGATGGTGGAAAAGGTCAACTTTCTTCGGCTGTGAAGAGTTTGAAATTGCTAGGTTTGTATGGAAAAATTACCATTATTGGAATTGCAAAAAGATTGGAAGAAATTTATTTTCCAGAAGATTCTGTTCCATTATATATTGATAAAAAATCTGAAACTTTAAAAATAATTCAGCGAGTTCGTGATGAATCTCACCGTTTTGGCGTGAAACATCACAGAACAAGAAGAACGAACAGCACGATAAAATCTGAACTAGAAACTATACCAGGAGTTGGTCCAAAATCTGTGGAAATGCTTTTATCTAAATTAAAATCTGTAAAAAGGGTGAAAGAATCTTCTAAAGAAACTTTGGAAGAAATTTTGGGTGTGAGTAAAGGGAAAATGGTTTGGGAGTTTTTTAATTCAGTTGAAAACATTTAATTTTTAAGCAACTTCTTTCAATAATTTTTGACTTAAAATTGCCATGCACATCTTTATTCATAGTACAGAGAATTTCAAAAAAAAATAGATTTATTCTATCCCAAATAAGACATTCTGCTTTTTAGCTCTTTCCATTTCATTTAATATAAACTTTCTATCTTCAGGAGTAATTATATTATTTTGTGAATTTATTTCATTAAATAACACTGTTTGATTATCAAAAAAAAATTTCTTTTTTATAAACTCTGCTTGATTAATTTTTTTTGCATCTTCAATATTTAAATTTGTCATTTTTCTCAATTTCAAAATTTCGATTAAATTAAAATTGTATATGTTTTCTTCATCAGAAATGCTAACAATCAGACCTGGAAGACCAGAAAACTTGTAAGGTCCATCATTTGACGGAATGTCTTTTGTAAACCAAGCAATCCACTTTCTACCAAAAATAACCACTTCAGCTTTTTGAATATTCATGTTTTTATAGATTTTGCTTTCGTCAATTAATTTCCAATTAAAAATGATTGATTCTGATGTAAATTGAAATTTTTCAAAATTATCATAAGAATAAATGCTATCATTTTTTTTTTCAATTATGAATTCAGTTCCAATATTTCTTTTATTAGAATTAATATTATCTTCATAAAAAAAAGAAATTTTATTTTTGCTATCAAAATCTAAAAAAAAATCTTTAGTAACATCTTTTTGAGAAACTTCATAAACAAATCTACTATTTTGTGCACTTATTAATATACTATTTGCTACTAAAAATATAAAAGTATAAAAAACTCTTACCATATTATGAAATAATTAAAAAGCGAGCAAAATTGGCTTACTCGCTTATAAGATT
>CAXYUO010000225.1:0-4058 GCA_964292185.1 uncultured Frigoriflavimonas sp. | reverse complement strand
CAATTCCTTTTTCTGCCCATATTTTCAATGGAACTGCAATTAAAATATTATCGTGAGTTCCACCTAAAATTTTGATGGGTTTGGTTTTCCAGACTTTCACTTTAAATTGGTCGTTATCATTATCTTCATAAGAATTATCTTCGAAAATTAGATTTTTCACAGATGCATTTACGGTATTACTTACAGCACTTAAAGGTATTTTTATAGGAATATTGATGCTGGATTTTATTTTTGGAAAAACATAAGTAGCCGTAATTTCAGAATTTTGTGAGAATCCTAAAAAACTGATTACGAGGAATATAAATAAATGGAGTTTTTTCATTTTTTAATTTTTAAATAAATCACCTTGAAAACTTAATATTATTCAAATATAAAAATTATTTATCGATGTTAAATTTTATTATTATCATTAAGTTTTCTTTAATCTTTTAAAAAATTGTATTTTAGAACCTTTAAAAAATACTTATGAAAAAACATATCATTTTAGCCTCAATATTATTTAATTCTGCTTTTGCATTTGCCCAACAGTACGGTGGAATGTGGATTCCTACAGAAGTAAACGAAAAGGAAATGAAATCTCTAGGAATGAAAATTTCTGCAAAAGACATTTGGAGTACAGAAAAACCTTCCATAAAAGATGCAGTAGTTCAATTTAACGGAGGTTGTACTGCGGAAATAATTTCTCCAAAAGGACTTTTATTAACCAATCATCATTGCGGATATGGTCAAATTCAATCTCATTCTACAGTAGAAAAAGATTATTTAGCTGATGGTTTTTGGGCAAATAATATGAACGGAGAATTGCCAAATCCAGGTGTAACTGTAGATTTCATCGTAGATATAAAAGATGTAACCAAAGAAATTTTAGGAAATACAAGTTCACTTCCTGAAGATCAATTGGCAAAAGCAATTAAAAATAATATTGATGCAGTTATAAAATCATTTAAAACAGAATCTTACCAAAAAGTAACGGTAAAACCGATGTATTATGGTAATAAATACTATGCTTATGTGATAGAAACTTTCAAAGATATTCGTCTAGTAGGAGCACCACCAACTTCCATCGGGAAATTTGGTTCGGATACAGACAATTGGGTTTGGCCAAGACATACCGGAGATTTCTCAATGTTTAGAATTTATGCTGATAAAAACAACAAACCAGCAGAATACAGCAAAGATAATATCCCTTTCACACCAAAATATTATTTACCAGTTTCTATAAAAGATAAAAAAGAAGACGATTTCACTTTCGTTTATGGTTTTCCGGGTAGAACTACAGAATATCTTCCGGCAATTGCTATTGATAAAGTAATGACGGACGTAGACCCTGCAAAAATAGCTGTAAGAGAAGTTGCTCTGAAAACTTTGGACGAAAAAATGCGAAATAATGCTGCTACAAAAATAAAATATGCTGCAAAATACGCTTCTGTAGCCAACTATTGGAAAAAATGGATTGGCGAAGTAGAAGGTTTGAAAAAATCTAACGCTGTAGAAAAAAAGAAGAATTACGAGCAAATGCTTTCTGCTAAAAATCCTGAATTGAAAGGATCTTTAATTAAATTAAATAGTTTGTACGAAGCGCAATCTCCTTATTCTGTGAACAATGCGTATTACGGAGAAGTTACCAGAAATGCAGAAACTTTACGATTAGCAAATTATTTCATCAATTATATTGAAGCAAAAGAAGGTGGAAAAATGACTGCCGATTTACAAAGTAAATATATAGATGTGCTTTCAGATTTTTATAAAGATTATGAAGGAGATTTGGATGCGAAAGTAACGGCGAAAGTTCTGGCACTTTATCAACAAAAAAACAATGCAGCTTTTCTTCCAGATAATTTTAGCCAATACAGCGATGCCAATAAAAACCTATTAACATTTGAAAATTTATCAAAAAATTCCATCATTTCTGGTAGAGGAAACCTTGATGGAAAAACAACTTATACAGATTTAAAAAGCGTTTTGGATAACCCAAATTTTTTAACTGAAATAAAAAAAGATCCTTTCTACATTTTGGCAAATGATATGAAAACTGCTTATTTATCAAAAGTTGATGGTAAATTTAATGAATATCAAGCTCAAATAGATGTTTTGCAAAAAACGTACATGGCACAATTGATGGCAACAGATAAAGACAGGAAATTTTTCCCAGATGCAAACTCCACATTGCGTGTAACTTACGGACAAGTGAAAGGTTCTAATCCAAGAGATGCAGTTTCTTATGGATACAAAACCAACATTGCAGGAATTATGGAAAAATATGTTCCAGGAGATTATGAATTTGATGTTCCAAAAAAATTAATCAACCTTTATAATACCAAAGATTATGGAATTTATAAAGATTCTACAGGCGATGTTCCAGTAAATTTCACAGCTACAAACCATACAACTGGTGGAAATTCTGGAAGTCCAGCTTTGGATGCCAATGGAAATTTGATAGGTTTAAACTTCGATAGACAATGGGAAGGAACAATGAGCGATATTAATTATGATGCAAAACTTTGCCGAAATATAATGGTAGATACCAAATATATATTATTCATTATTGATAAATATGCCAATGCAAAATGGCTAATTAATGAAATGAAAATTGTGAAGTAAATAAATATCAAATCATAAAAAAACCGTGTAAAAGTAGTATTTACACGGTTTTTTTATTTAATTATTGATGTTTTCTACAAACTTTTAAATTGCTCCAACATTCTTTTATCATTCTCGAAAAACATACGAATATCTCCCATTTGATACAAAAGCATCACAATTCTTTCTATTCCCATTCCGAAAGCATAACCCGAATATTTATCAGAATCTATGTTTACGTTCTGCAAAACGGCAGGATCTACCATTCCACATCCCATAATTTCTAGCCAACCAGTTCCTTTTGTAATTCTGTAATCGGTTTCAGAATTCAAACCCCAATACACATCTACTTCTGCACTTGGCTCCGTAAATGGGAAATAACTTGGTCTCAATCGTATTTTTGATTTTCCAAAAAGAGCAGTGGTAAAATATTCTAAAGTTTGTTTCAAATCTGCAAAACTCACTTTTTCATCAATGTAAAGCCCTTCTATTTGATGAAAAATACAATGCGAACGTGCAGAAACAGCTTCATTTCGGAAAACTCTTCCCGGAGAAAGTATTCTGATTGGAGGTTTATTTTCTTCCATATATCTTATTTGAACAGACGATGTGTGCGTTCTCAATAGAATATCTGGATTTTGCTCAATGAAAAAAGTATCTTGCATATCTCTTGCAGGATGATATTCTGGCAAATTCAAAGCTGAAAAATTGTGCCAATCGTCTTCTATTTCTGGTCCATCTGCAACTGCAAAACCTATGGATTTAAAGATTTCTATAATCCTGTTTTTCACTAAATTAATAGGATGTCTTGTTCCTAATTCTAGCGGAAAACCTGGTTTTGTGAGATCGTCTTTTATTTCAATTTTTGAGGTAGATTCAGAAGGTTTCAACGCTTCCATTTTATCATTGAAAGCTTGTTTCAGAGCATTTACTTTTTGTCCGAATTCTTTTTTCTGTTCATTTGGAACATCTTTGAAACCAGCAAAAACATCATTTAAAATACCTTTTTTACCATTATATTTTATACGAAATTGCTCTACCTCTTCTTTATCAGTTGAGTGAAAAATCTCTATATCCTTTACTATTTGTTCTATCTTTTCTAACATTTGAATTTCGTTGAGTTGTTTGCAAAAATACAATTTTGTAATTACTTGTACTTTATTATATTAAAAAAAATTGCCTTTATTATAACGACAGGTTGTAATTTACTGCTAAAAAATAAATAATTATTTCTTTTCTGTAGCTTTCACCATTATTTGTAGGTTGACTTCGTTTTTCAAAAGTCCATTTTCTAATGGCATTTGGAATTTCACACCGTAATCTTCTCTCAAAATATCTTTTGGTTCTGTAGCAATCACTAATTCTCCTTCATTTAGAGAAACATTTGCTTTAAATTGCACAGGTTTTGTAACCCCTTTTATGGTTAGATTTCCGTCTAGAACAGTGTTGTAATCTCCACCATCTGTTGCGTGTGCTAC
>CAXYUO010000224.1:0-4075 GCA_964292185.1 uncultured Frigoriflavimonas sp. | reverse complement strand
TAAATTCAATTTTTTCTTTAAAATAACATAAATCATATCATCAGAATAAGATATATTACATTCTTTTTGAATCAAATCAACCAACAAAGTAGCCGTCCATGTTTCTGTATTATATTCAAATTTTGTAGGACTTTCCTGTGTTACAACTTGCTTTAACCAAGTTAATTGTTCTTCAGATATTTGCGGTTTTCTTCCTGTTTTCGGACGATCTTTTAATCCATCAAGTCCGTTTTCATTAAAGCGTTTAGCCCAAATTAGAATTTGATTATGGCTTAAAAGCAATAACTCCTGAGCTTTTCTACTGCTTTCTCCTTTTGATAAAGGAAGTAAACAAAGCAATCTTAGTGCTATTTTATAATCTTCTTTTGATTTTAACAACGCTTCAATCTCCGAAGTCGTCATTGATGTAATTTGTATTTTTTGCATATACAAATATACAATATTTGTAATGTATGTTTATCGGTTTAATAAAATGCATTTTGTCATTCCGTAGGAATCTGTGCGATGAGATTCCTACGGAATGACAAAGCAATGTTTGAGTTTAGTTTAAATATTTCAATTAAATATTAAGAAATTGATTAAAATATCGGGCTTTAAGCCCTAAAAAGATGGTTTTTAAAGTAAAAATTTGAAGATAATTGATGAAAATGCTACTTAAATAAAAGAATTTCGTACTATTTATTTTTTACTTTTAATTATCATAATTATATAAAATTCTTGTGTTTTTTTGAATTTTATTCAAAATATTTCCTGAAATTCCTAACTGCTTCCTCCAAAGTTTCGTCTTTTTTGGCAAAACTAATACGCAATTTCCCCGTATTTCTGCCATCATGATAAAATGCAGAATAGGGAATTGTAGCAACTTTTGCTTTTTCTATTAAAATCAAGGCAAAATCTTTGTCGCTTATTGTTGAATTGATGTTTTTAAAATCAAAGGTTTGTGCAAATCCGCTGCAAGCTTTTTCTGAAATTGTGAAAGGTAAATCTTTCATTAATTCTAATAAATAATCTCGCTTTTTTTGAAATAACAATCGGTTTTCAGCTTCATCGAAAATTTCTAAATATTTTGCAAGCGCATATTGAGCATGAAGATTGGTAGTGAAACATATATATTGATGTACTGATTGTAAGTATTCTGTCAATTCTTCGGAAGCCAAAATATAACTGGATTTCCAACCAAATAGATGAAACATTTTTTCTAAAGAAAACAAACAAATACTTCTGTTTTTTATTTCTGAATGATGATAAGCGCTATAAAAGGCTAATTTATCATACACCAAAACATCATATACTTCATCAGAAATAATGAAAATATTTCTATTTTTGATGAGTTCCCAAAGTTGATCCCAATCTTCTTTATTCCAAATTTTTCCTGTAGGATTATGTGGAAAATTGACGATAATTACTCGTGTTTTTTCTGTAATTGCTGCTTCTAGAACAGACCATTCTAATGGTGAATTATCTTTTGATCTCACGAAAACGGGTTTTGCTTTTCGCATTTCCACCAATGGAAGGTAGGTTTCGTAACAAGGTTCTATGATGATCACTTCGTCATTTTCTTTCACCAATGCTTGCATCGCAATATGCAAACCATAAGTTGCACCCGGAACTACGGAAATTTCATTTTCATTGATGAATAAAGGATTTTCTCTTTTTGAATTAAATTTTATAATATTTTCAAGCAAAATAGGCAAAGCTGGAGTAGAAGCAAATTCCTTAAAATCCATTTCAGATGCCTCTTTCAAAAATTGATTAAGTTGAGCATTCATCTGAAAATCTGGAGCATTTTGTGCGAGATTTATGGCAGAATGAAGCGTAGAATGTTTGCCAATATCAGAAAAAATATTGACTTTTTTCGCAGAATGTACTTTATCTATTTTCATTTGTAGATATTTATTTTTTTAAAGGTCATATGGTATCGCCTAATCTTCATTTGTGTTTGTTTGCAAGATTTGTTAATGGCGATTTCATACTTTCCTATTTTTAAATCTCAAAAGATTGCCTTTAAAACAGTTTACCTTTAAAAAACTGAATATTTATTAACCACAAAAGTAACAAAAGCAGATATTTACTAAAATGCAAAAGTTAACATAAGTTGCACGAAATTAATGATTTATATTTTGATGACTTTTAGAGCCTGTTTAAAATTGTATTAAAACCAAAAAAGGTACAAAAGTTTAAGAAAATTAAACACTTTTTAAAGTAAAAATATGTGTATTGTGCCTTATTTTTACTTTAAAAAGAATTATTTAAGCTCATTATTTTGTTCCTTTTGTGGTTAAAAATATTTTTAAAAAAATTTAAACAAGTTCTTAATTACCTTATTTTTCATCATTTTTCTTTTTAGCCTTTTACTTCAAATTTCTATTTTATTTAGGAGTAAGTGAACCTTTGGTTCGTGGTAAAAATAAATTATTTGAAATTTCAATAAGCTTTTAAGTTTTCAACTAAAGTTTTCGTAAATTTTCTATAGCTTTTATCACAGTTTCCTCTTTTTTAGCAAAACAAAAACGAACACTTCTCGTGTTTTTCTCATCATGAAAAAATGCCGATGTAGGAATTGTAGCTACTTTTATCTCTTTTGTGAGCCAAATCGCAAAATCTCTATCGCTCATATCTGGTTTTATATTTGCAAAATTTGCCAATTGAAAATATCCACCTTTTGCTTTTTCATTAATGATGAAAGGCGTTTCTTTTATTAATTCACAAAAAAGATCTCTTCTATTTTCCATCAAAAGTTTATTTGCTGAAACATCAAAAACCTCTAAATATTTTGCTAAAGCTCTTTGTGCAGGAGCATTGGTGCAAAATGTCATGTATTGATGAATTCTTCTAAAAGCAACGCTCAATTCTTCTTCGGCAATGATATAACCAATTTTCCAACCTGTTGCATGGAACATTTTACCAAAAGAAAATATACAAATAGATCGTTTTCTCAATTCTTCATGATGAAAAACGGAGGAAACATCTGCATTATCATAAACCAAAAGATCATAAACTTCATCAGAAATAACAACGATATCTCTATCTTTTATGTAAGAATACAGTATTTCGAGAGATTCTTTTGTCCAAATTTTTCCTGTTGGATTATGTGGAGAATTCACGATTACGGCTTTTGTTTTATCTGAAATTGCATTTTCAAAATCGCTCCAATCTAATTCAAAATCAGTATTAAATTGCGCGAAAACTGGTTTTCCACCATTCATTTCAATCGATGGAACATAAGAATCATAACAAGGTTCAAATACAATAACTTCATCACCTGGTTCTATAACGGTTTTCAATGCACAATAAATTCCATAAGTTGCACCAGGAACTACGGTAATATTTTCTTTAGAAATAGAAATCGGGATTTGCCTTTGATTATTAAACGTTGCTAAATTTTCTAAAAGTAGCGGATCTCCTTGCAAAGGTGCATATTGATTGTAATTTTGAAGAGTAGCATCTGCCAAATAATTTTTTAATCTGATATCTATTTCATAATCTGGAAAACCTTGTGAAAGATTTACAGCATTGTATTTGTTTGCAAGAGCCGACATTTCTGAAAAAATAGTAAGATCTCTGCCGGAATGTTTTCTGTGAAGCTTCATATTGTAAATTTAGCAGAATAAAATAGAGAATTGAAGATATTTTTGATATTTTTATAAAAAATTTATTATGAGAAAAGGTTTTTTATTATTAATTATTGCTGCTACACTTACATCTTGTGCTACAAAAATGGGTTTTGAAGACAAGTCATTTCAAAAAGCCAATGCTACAATTACCAGTCAAGATTTAAAAAAACATCTCTATATAATTGCTACAGATGATATGGAAGGTAGAGATACAGGTTCTAAAGGACAAAAAAAAGCTGGAAAATACATGATTGCTGAATATGAAAAAATGGGAATTTCTCATCCAAAATCTATGACTGATTTTTACCAAAAAGTTCCAGCTGCATTTATGAATGGAAGAAGTGGAAATTTACCGGATTCTGAAAACATTCTCGCTTTTATAGAAGGTTCTGAAAAACCGGAAGAAATCATTGTAATTTCTGCACATTACGATCATATAGGAACAAATTCTAAAGGAGAAA
>CAXYUO010000223.1:0-4081 GCA_964292185.1 uncultured Frigoriflavimonas sp. | reverse complement strand
AAGCCTACAAAACTTCTTATTGGTGGTTGGCTTTAGGAATTCTTTTGTTTTTCTTCGGTTGGGATTATATTTCGCGTCTTTGGAGTAAGAAAGAAGAGAAATAATTTATAAATTTTGTTTCAGTACATGACAAAAAATAAAATGTGAAAAATTAATGACAAAAGCAGATGTTTTTTAGACTGAAAAAGATAAAAAAAGTTGAAAGTAAAGTATTTTCAAACTCATTTTAACTTTTCAACCCCTTTTTTAGCAGTTTCCTATTGTTACTTTTGTGGTTTAAAATTTTTGTCATGTACTAAATAATTTTTAATTGATAATTAGTATTTAAAACCCAAAACCTTGAACTCAAAATCAATTTTACTTCCAGCTTTTTATTTCCCACCTATTTCTTGGTTTTCAGAATTTCTGAAAGCCGAAAACGAAATTACGATAGAACAAATGGAAAATTTTCCCAAGCAAACCTATAGAAATAGAACCAATATCTACGGTGCAAACGGAAAGCTATCGCTCATCATTCCTATCAATCACACAGGAAAAAGAACAATGAAAGATTTGCAAATTTCCCACGCAGAAAATTGGCAAAAACAACATTGGAAATCCATAAAAAATGCCTACCAAAGTTCTCCTTATTTCGAGTTTTACGAAGATCAATTAATTAAATTATATCAAAACGAAGAAAAACACCTTTTAGATTTCAATTTAAAAAGTATAGAAATCATTCAAAAATGTTTAAAAACAGAAAAGGCATATTCTTTGAATACAGAATACGAGAAAACGCCAAATGAAATCAATTTCAGAGATGCTTTTTCAGCGAAAACTGAAACTCAGCTTACGATGGAAGAATATTATCAAATGTTTTCTGACGAATATGGTTTTCTCAAAAATCTATCAATTATTGATATTTTATGTAACAAAGGACCAGAAACCATTACTTATATAAAGAATATAACTTAAAAAAAATATAAAAATGAACAAATTTCTCATTGCTGCATCATTCCTAGCTTTCGGATTTTCTTTCGCTCAAGAAGCAGAAGAAATGGATCCTATGCAAGATAAAGATGCTATGACTTGGTACCACAAAGATTTCAAAACTACAGGAGTTTACGGTATAAACACTGCAAATGCCTATAAATATTTAGAATCCAAAGGTTTGAAACCGAAAACAGTAGTTGTAGGAGTTTTAGATAGTGGAGTAGAAGTAGATCATCCTGGTTTGGTAGGAAATATGTGGAAAAATCCAAACGAAATACCAAACAACGGAAAAGACGACGATAAAAATGGATATATAGATGATATCAATGGTTGGAATTTCATTGGTGGAAAAAATGGCGATATAGATGCAGATAATCTAGAAGTTACCAGAGTTTACAAAATGTACAAACCAGTTTTTGAAGGTGGAGCAACAGCTGCAAACAAAGCAAATCAGGCGAAAATGCCAGAAGAATTTGCAATGTACATGAAATCTAAAACTATTTTTGAAAAAGAAAGTGTACAAGCTAGGCAAAATTTCCAGAGATATAATAAAATCAATTTAGCAATTCTCGTAATGGTGAAATTGATGAATGGCAAAACTTTAAGCCCAGAATTAGTTGCAAGTATAAAACCAGTAAACGAAGATGAAACTTTTGCTTTAGATATTTTAGGAAGAGTAGCGAAAGATCCTTCTTCAACAGGGAAAACGCCTCAAGAAATTCAAGAGATGCTTTCTGAGCAAATTAAAGGAGCTTTAGATCATTATAGCTCACAAGCAAATGAACAATATAGCCTTACATTCGATCCAAGAAAAGAAATTGTAGGAGATAATTATGCAGATTATAAAGAAAAAAATTACGGAAATAATCATTACGAAGGACCAGATGCATTACACGGAACTCACGTTGCAGGTATTATCGCAGGTTTGCCTCAAGGTAAAGAAATTCAATATGGTGTAGCAAGCAAAGTTGCAAAAATAATGACTGTGAGAGCAGTGCCAAATGGAGATGAAAGAGATAAAGATGTTGCAAATGCAGTAAGATACGCAGTAGATAATGGTGCGAAAATTCTAAATATGAGCTTCGGTAAGCCAGTTTCTCCAGGAAAACAAGTAGTTTGGGATGCTTTCAAATATGCTCAAGACAAAGGCGTACTTTTAGTAAAAGCAGCAGGAAATGATAATGAAGATTTAGAAATTGATGTTCATTATCCAACGAACTTTAAACTTCCTACAGATGCAAAACCATTCCTTACCAATACAATTGTAGTAGGAGCAAGTACGAATGATCCAGAATCTTTGCGTGCAGGTTTCTCTAATTATAACGGAAAAATGGTAGATGTTTTTGCTCCAGGACAAGAAATTTATTCTACCGTGATAGATGGTAAATATCAATATTTGCAAGGAACTTCTATGGCATCTCCTGTTGTAGCAGGTGCAGCTGCGGTTTTATTAGCGTATATGCCAAATTTAAAACCTTATCAAATTATCGAAGCATTGGTGAATACCAGCAACAAATCTACTGTAGATGCAAATACAGCTGAAAAAGAAACTTTTGATAAAATTTCTAGAAGTAGTGGAGTTATAGATTTAGAAAAAGCAGCAGAATATGCTTATACGAAATTCTATCAATCTGCAAAACCAGTAAAGAAAACTAAAAACGTAAAAAAGAAGTCGAAAAAGAGTGTGAAAAGAAAATAAGATGCTTTTTTTGAAACTATTTTAAATAAAAATTCCGCAATTGCGGAATTTTTTTGTTTTTTATTCTTCCTTTGGCGTAATTTTTCAGTAACTTTAAATCATAAAAAATATAACAATGAAAAAATATTTAATTTCAGGAATCATTGCAGTAGCATTTCTTACTTCTTGTTCCACAGTGAAAAAAGCAGAAACAGCTCAAAATAACAAAAAAGAATTTCTAGCGATGAAAGGTGATTGGGAAATTGTGAGCATAGATTATGCTAAAGGTTTCAAAATAAAACCTTTTGATGAAAATGCAGATGCAAGCTGTTTTATTGGTAGCCATTGGAGATTAATTCCAAATAATTTTTCTGGAGCTTATACTATAACAGGTAAAGGAAGTTGCCCAAGTGTTGTACAACCAATAAAATTTGAAGTTGTAGATGGAAATACTTTCCAATTCAAAAAAATTATGGCAGGTGAAAAAGCAAAACAAAACGTGGTAGGTTATCAAATGACTTTGGTAAGCCAAGCTACAGATCAGTTTTCTTTGCAACAAAGCATCCCTTTTGAAGGAGAAATGGTAAATGTAATTTACAATTTCGAAAGAACAGGAATGAAATAAAAACAAATAATAACTATAAAAATCTACATATGAAAATAAAAAATACATTGATAGCAGCTACTTTTTTAGCTTCTACTCTATCACTTACTAATTGTGAAGCCGTACAAAATTCTAATAAGCAACAACGTGGAACTGCAATTGGTGCAGCAGGTGGAGCTTTAATTGGAGGAATATTAGGAAACAACATAGGAAATAAGAAAAACTCTGCTTTAGGAGCAGTTTTGGGTGGTATAATTGGAGGTGTTGCAGGAAACGTGATTGGCAATAAGATGGATAAGCAAGCCAAAGAAATAAAAGAAACAATTCCTGGTGCACAAGTAGAAAGAGTAGGAGAAGGAATAAAAATTACTTTACCAGAAAGTATGGTGAATTTTGGCTTTGATTCTTCCAATCTTTCTGCAGTTGCAAAAGCTAATTTAGATAAATTGGCTACTGTTTTAATTAATAATCCAGATACAAATATTAATATTTACGGATTTACTGATAGTAAAGGAGCAGATGAATACAACCAAAAACTTTCTGAAAGAAGAGCAGAAGCTGTGAAAACATACCTTTCTCAAAAAGGTGTTTCTAATAACAGTATGCTTTCTATGGGAATGGGAGAAGCAGATCCTATTGATACAAATGATACAGATGCAGGAAGAGCAAAAAATAGAAGAGTAGAATTTGCTATTACTGCCAACGAAAAAATGATAAATGATGCTAGTAACGGTCAATAATTAGTAATTTATTATACAATTTTTACAAAAATCCAAGTCAAACGCACTAAAAAAATGTAGCACAAAGATTTCACAGATTTTCTAAAA
>CAXYUO010000222.1:0-4164 GCA_964292185.1 uncultured Frigoriflavimonas sp. | reverse complement strand
TAAGTGAATATGAGAATGCTTAATTAGTTGATAATTGATAGTTGATAGTTGATAATTATAAAACACTTATAAATTTCACCTAATCAATGTTTTAAATTTTGCAAACTTTGATTTAACTTATTTTCAAGAATTTTCTTTTGTACCTTTTATGGTAAAAAAAAGAAAAATAAATGTAATTTTATTCAGTTACTTTAAAAAAAACTAAAAAATTTGGAAACAATAGAAATTATAGAACGATTCGGTATTTTGTGCATTTCCATTGCTGCAATTTATTTTTTCACGAATAGAAATAGGAAATTTCGCTTGCATCCACTTTTTAGTTTAATCAGTATTTGCACGTTTTTTATGTGTCTTATTTTCATGAAAGTAGAAGTTAGCATTGGTATTGGTTTCGGACTTTTTGCTGTTTTTTCAATCCTAAGATTTCGTACAGAAAGTTTTTCTATTCAAACCATCACCTTCTTATTTGTTTCTATCACGCTTTCTATGTTAGATGTTTTGCTGCCAATTTCTAATCTCGGATTTTTATTGGGCATCAATCTGGTTATCGTTTTAGCGTATATTTCATTGATATATTTAGAAAAAAAATCGCCAGCAATTTCGGAGAAAAACACACTTGAAATAATTTCAAATTTAGAATTTCTTAGTTTGAATGAAATTGAAAAAAAAGAATTTATAGCCGAAAAAATTCAATTTGAACACTTCAGTTTTCAAGTAAAAACCATCAATTTAATAGAAAATAGCTTGATTATTAAAATATCTTTTTAATCAATATAAGCTCTTGCTTGTTTGATGTAAAACGTTCTGTTTTCTCCAACGATTTTAAATTCAATATCCAAAGGCATTTTTTTGGTTGCGACCTTATTTTTTTTCCAAATAGAAAACATTTGTTGCTCTATTTTTGGCGAAATCTTAAATAAACTAGCTATTTCTGCTGAACTTAAAACTGGTTTTTTGTCATTCAAATTAGAAGTTGAACGATAATCTACACTCATTTTATAACCCGAAATATTAAAACTATGGGCATAAAACTCATCACAAGTTATGCCTTCTTCAGGTTTTACCACAGAGTTTTCGCCTTTTTGAACATTCACCGTTATTCCTGCATATTTTTCTCGATAAATATTTTTGGTAATCAAAACACCATTTGCCAATTCATCTGGAAAAGAACGATGCACCAAAATTCCCATTGCACCAGAACGATGATCGATATTGTAAATTTCTCTTTCTCGAAAAGCTCTTTCATTCCAAAAACTTGCCCAAACTTCTACAATTGCATTTTCAATTGTCTTTGTAGAATCTCCCAATTTTGCAGATTTAGAATCGTACAAACCGGCTCCATTAAAACCTTCTAAATCTTCGGAATTGGTGGAAGAACGGAATTTAAAACTATTAAACTCAGTTTGAGCATTCAGTTTTTCGTTTACCATTTTTAAAAGATCAGGATTTACATTGAAGGATTTTATAGATTTTCGCAATTGTTTTAGTTTGTCTTTCACTTCTTCAGAATCTTTTGGAAGTGCCAATAATTCTGCAATTTCTTTATCTAAATGATTATTTTTAATATGCTCATCAAAATAATAAAACGGAATTGCAAATGCATATTCTGGTGTTTTAAAAGTCTTTAAATTCTGTTCTACAATTTTTAAATAAGCCAAATTTGCAGCTTTAGATCCTATAATATTTTGTGCATTTGCAGGAAGAGGTTTGCTTAAATCGATTAAATTTTTCTCCGTAAAATTTTTCTGTAAAACTATTTTTGCTTTTGCTTTTTTAATAACAATTGGTTTGGTGGTTTCAGCAATTTTGTATTCATTTTCCGTTACTGTTATTTCTACTTTTTTATCATTAAATTTTTGATATTTCTCATTGTTAAAAGCATTTTTATCCACATACAAAGGTATTTTTCTATTTTTTGCAAGTAAAACTAAATGACTTAAAGGCGTTTGAAATTCTGTAACAATAATCGCTTTCACATCTGGAATTATCTCTGGAGTTTTGTTGATAATAATGATTTCATTTTCTTTTGGATGAAAATCTGCATCGTTTTTCAAATCATATTTTCTCAAAATTCCAACAGCACTACCCTTTTGTATGGCTTGTTCTGTAAGATTTTGAAAAATAAAATCAGAAAAAACAGTTGGTATTTTTAATGGATTTTTTTCATTTTCACTAATTAATCTTGGTGTATTGAGATAAAATTTCAACTTTTCTCCGAAGTAAACATTTTTCTTAATTTCATTGAAAAAAAACTGTATCATTTGCGGATTCATTTCATCAGAAGCTGCTAATTCTACAATCCAATCATCAGATTTTTCTATAAAATTGAGGTTGGCTAAAAGGTATGCTCTATTGTTTGTAGCATTATAACTTACGTCATTAAAATTTACTTTCAAAAAATTAAAACCCAAAACATCTACGCAAAAATCATTATGATATTTGAATTTTACGCTGTTAAAAAAGTACAATTTTTTAGCAGAATAATCATATACTACTTTTACAGATTTTATGTTTGTAAACTTATCTGTTAAAGGTTTTCCGGCAAGATTTATAAATTCTTTTTTTTCAGAAATTTTATTTACGTAATCTTTTTGAGCAAAAGAAATTACCGGAAAAAGGAGAACAAAAAGGAAAAGGATTTTCTTCATAGAATTAGAAATTATTATTTAGTACATGATAAAAATTGTAAATAATTGTTTTAAACCACAAAAGAAAGAAAAGTATTTTTAATGAACATTAAAGATGTAAAAATATTATTGATGAAGTTCACAAAAGTTTTGAAAATCTAAAGATTTTCTCTTATGTTACCTTTTTTCGCATTAAACTTTCGTTCCTTTTGTGGTTAAAACAATGTATTTCAATAATTTATAATTTTTATTTTTTTATGGAGTGAGGAATTATTATTAGTAAAACTGAAAAAATCTATAGCTCAGAAAGTGCATACACAGCAAAACTTGCCAACCAATGATCGCCACCATAATTGCCCGCGAAAACCAGTGGTAAAGCATTTTTCAGAAATATATCTGAAGTATTTTTGAATTTTGAATTTAAAGGATGATTTTTAGGCAGCGCATTTGCAACACCTTTCATGCACCATGCTTTTGTGAAAGATAAACCTACCAAATGCACCGTTTGAAAATCATTAATATCACTAATTACGGGGATTTTTGAAATATTTTCTATGCTTCTTTCATCATAAAATTTATTAATCCAAACTACAAATTCCTTTTGAGGTAAAATTCTACGCATCAAATCTGCAATTTGCAAACTTGGCGAAAAGAAATCACTTCCATCTGGTTCTAAATATGCTGGTGTTTTTTCATCTTTTAAATAGAAATATTTAGACTTTTCTATCAATTCTTTTTCAAAATTTTTATCTCCAGTTGCTCTTGCCCAATCTATTGCAAATGCCATTGCAAAAGCGGTATTTGGGTGAACTCCTGTTCTATTTGGATAGGTTTGTTTTGGTAAATAATCTTTCCACAAACGCAGAATTTCATCGGTAAGTGGTTTCATATTTTGATGCCAAATTTTTGCTTTCGGATTATCCCAAGTTGCCAATTCTTCGTCTAATTTCAAAAGCCAAGCCCAACCGTAAGTTCTTTCAAAATTTTTCGCAATTTCATATTTTGTGAAATAAAGAGCTTCTTGTTTCATTTTATCTGCTTGAAAAGTAGCATCTAAAATTTCAATAATTTCCTTTGAATTAGCTAAATTCGGTTTGCTTTTCAAAATTTTGAGCAGCATCCAATGTCCATGAACAGATGAATGCCAATCGAAACAGCCATAAAAAGCGGGGTGTAATTGCGAAGGTGTTAAAGTTGCTTCTTCGGCATTATTGATGATGTGTGCCGTTTTGTTTGGATATTCTGTACCGATGCAATGCAGCGGTTTTTCTATTAATTTAATGGCAATTTCGTCTGTAAATCCTTCTTTTTTCTGTGCAGAATAGGACGTGAAAATCAACAAAAACAAGAGGCAGAAATGTTTCATTTTAAAATATATTTGATGGTACAAGATAGAAAATTTAATTAAAAAAATCCTTCCAAAAAAAAATTGAAAGGATTAATAAAAATTATTTTCACTACATGACAAAAAATACAATTCATAACTTTTTACTACATGACAAAAAATTTCAATAATTGCACGAAGACCTTTCTATAG
>CAXYUO010000221.1:0-4169 GCA_964292185.1 uncultured Frigoriflavimonas sp. | reverse complement strand
GATTTTAATCTATGTAAGATGATATCATTTTCCTGTTTTGAAAAATATGGTATAGACTAAATAAAAATAATTTTTTTATGGAATATTTAGCAATTACATAAGCTATAAGTAAAAAATAGTATAAATTGGTATATCTTTAACGAATTCGTGTGCTATCATATCATGTAAAGTAGGAAGAAACTGATGCATATATTGACACAAAATCCATCATTTGTTTTCGGTGCTGAACTTGTAGCTTTCACAGCCATAGCCACAAACCTACAACATAATTCATATCAAAAGTTCCTGATAACTAAGTTTTTCGAAAGTCGTTTTTTTTGCTTTTGCAAAACTAAATTTTTGTATTTACCGAATGAAAATCACTGGGTTTTGCATGCTCAAAATGGTTTGGTTTGGCAAAGAGAATTTTTTGCTTGGTTGAAAGAGACTTTGTAAGGGTTAGACATTGAATTGATTATGAAGAAATTATTATTTATATTATTGCTCTTGCCTTATTTGTTTTATTCTCAAGGTTATCTTTTTGATTATAAGTGCAGTGATGTAGAAACACAGTTGAAAGGTTCATACAAAGGAAATACAAGAACTAATTTTATTTATTTAAACTCAAAAGATTCAACAATAATTGCTTACGATTATTTTTTCAATAATGCAGGTAATAGTTTGTGGATCTATGACTTTAAAAATAATTCATTTCTAAATTTTGATAAAAACAAAAGCACAAGTGACTCAAAGCTTAAAATTGTAAATGTTTCAAAAATTAAAAAATATAAAGATGAGATAGATATAAAAAGTGTAGAAATCTTAGTGGATAAAGGATTGTACAAAGTCTTCACATACGATAATGAAAAAAAAGAAATACCCAATTTATATCTTGAGATTGAGCTCGTCGATAGTGATTTTCCACTGCAAAGAATTCGTTTTATGGATGTAACATTAAATATCCATAATAAAATTTATGATGCATTAATGGAAAAATTACCTTCCCAATATTTTAGAATTAAAACAGTGAAAACCGATTATAAAAATGGTGTTATTATGCTGGATGATTATTCAAATTGCTCTAAAGTTGACACTTATTTTAATTTATCTAAATAATTATTCATTATTTACTTGACTTTGCCCCTTTCATAATCGTATATTTGCAAACTGAAAATTTTGTAAATTCTGCAAAATTTTATATTCTAAATTAAAAAATATCCAAGATATGAAATCGGTTTTATTAGAATTCGTTTAATAATAAAAATTGATTAATCGATTCCATAAGACCTTAAAAAAATAAATATTTACTTATGAAAATGAAAACTTCCGACTTTAATTTTGATTTGCCAGATGAACTTTTGGCAGAATATCCGGCTCCACACAGAGACGAAGCAAGATTAATGGTTCTAAATAGAGAAAAACAAACCATAGAACACAAACTTTTCAAAGATGTTATCGATTATTTTGATGAAAAAGATTTGTTTATTTTTAATAATACTAAAGTTTTTCCTGCAAGATTGTATGGGAACAAAGAAAAAACGGGTGCGAAAATTGAAGTTTTCTTGTTGAGAGAATTGGATAAAGAAACCAAAGTTTGGGATGTTTTAGTAGATCCTGCAAGAAAAATAAGAATTGGAAATAAATTATTCTTCACTGAAGATGAATCTTTGGTTGCAGAAGTTATTGATAATACCACGAGTAGAGGAAGAACTCTAAGATTTTTATATGATGGTTCTTACGAAGAATTTCGTGCAAAATTGAGAGAATTAGGAAATACGCCACTTCCAAAATACATCACAAGAGAAGTAGAACCAGAAGATGAAGAGCGTTACCAAACGATTTATGCTAAAGAAGAAGGTGCTGTAGCTGCACCAACTGCTGGTTTGCATTTCTCTAAACATTTGATGAAAAGATTAGAAATAAAAGGGATAGATTTTGCAGAAGTTACTTTGCATGTTGGTCTTGGAACTTTCAACCCGATAGAAGTTGAAGATCTTTCTAAGCATAAAATGGAATCTGAAGAAGCAAAAATAACGCAAGAAAACGCAGATATCATCAATAAAGCTTTAGAAGAAAATAGAAGAGTTTGTGCTGTAGGAACTACTACAATGCGTACTTTAGAAACTTCTGTTTCTTCTAATAATAGATTGGGACAATATCACGGTTGGACCAATAAATTTATTTTCCCACCTCACGATTTTGGAATTGCAAATGCAATGATTACCAATTTTCACACGCCAAAATCAACTTTATTAATGATGATTGCAGCTTTCGCAGGAAAAGATTTCTTGTTAGAAGCATATCATGAAGCCATCAAAGAAAAGTATAAATTCTATACTTACGGTGATGCGATGTTGATAATCTAAGTAAAAAGGTAAAAGGACAAAGTAAAAAGTGGTAAAACCACAATAAATCTATCCAAGTTATTTTTGTAACTTGGATTTTTTTAAAATTAAATTATGCCAAAACCGAATGATTTATTAGAAAGAACATTTAATTTTGGAGTAGATTGATTGAAATTTTTAAGAAATTTACCTCAAACTTTTGAATATAAAATGATTTGTTATCAACTTGCAAAATCTTCAACTTCCGTTGGAGCAAACTACGAAGAAGCGCAAGCAGGAGCATCTAAAGCCGATTTTAAAAATAAAGTAAAAATTAGTTTAAAAGAAGCAAGAGAGTCAAATTATTGGTTGAGAGTTGTAAAAGCACTAGAAACTTCTGAAAATATAGAATTAAATCGTATGTTAAATGAAAGCACTTAAATAAAAAATATTTTGGGTGCAATTGTTAAAAATACAAACTTGGATTAATTATCAACTTTAAAATTTACCAACCTAAACTTTTTCCTTTAAGCTTTCACTTTTTCTCTTATAAATATGCACGCACTCAACTTTTTACTTTTTACTTGTATAACATGAAAGACATTCGAACACTTTCCCTCGACGAACTTAAATCCCACTTCATTTCTTTGGGAGAAAAACCCTTTCGTGCAAAGCAAGTTTACGATTGGCTTTGGAGCAAAAATCTGCATTCCATACAAGAAATGACGAATCTTTCCAAAGATTTGCGAGATAAATTAGATTTAGAATTTTTCATCAATCCAATTGCAGTAGATCTCTTGCAAAAATCTTCTGACGGAACCATCAAAAATGGAGTAAAATTGCATGACGGACTTTTAGTAGAATCTGTTCTAATTCCAACTGCAACACGAACCACAGCATGCGTTTCTTCACAAGTTGGCTGTTCCTTAGACTGCGAATTTTGTGCAACTGCAAAGTTGAAAAGAATGAGAAATCTAGAAGTTGCAGAAATCGTAGATCAAGTAGCATTGATAGATCAGCAAAGCAGAACTTATTTTGAAAGACCACTTTCCAACATCGTATTTATGGGAATGGGAGAACCGATGATGAATTACAAAAATGTAGTAGAAGCCATCAGAAAAATCACTCAACCAGAAGGTTTGGGAATGTCTCCAAGAAGAATTACAGTTTCCACATCAGGAATTCCGAAAATGATAAAAATGCTTGCAGATGAAGATATAAAAGTGAAATTAGCACTTTCTCTACACTCCGCAATAGAAGAAACTCGAAATGAAATAATGCCATTTTCAAAAAGTTTTTCACTTACAGATATTTTAGATTCTCTTCAATATTGGTATAAAAAAACGGGTTCCACCATCACTTTTGAATATTGCATTTGGAAAGGAATTAATGATGAAGAAAATGACATTCGAGAATTAATTAAATTTTGTAGAATGGTTCCATCCAAAGTAAACATCATCCAATACAACCCAATTGGCGAAGGAAAATTCGATTTCAAAAACACCAAAGCCGAAGAAAGATATGTAGAGCAACTTACACGTGCAGGAATTACGGTTATGGTTCGCAGAAGTAGAGGTGGAGATATAGATGCAGCTTGCGGACAATTGGCGAATAAATCTGCTGAGTAATTTCTTTTATTCTCATTGCGAACGAAGCGAAGCAATCTCAACGATCTGTCATTGCGAGGAACGAAGCAATCTTTTTGGGCAGACATTTGACTACGTTGAAAGCTATTTGTAATTATTTTTATGGCAGCTTTTCCGTCTTCCGTTCCCAATCTTTTTATTTTTTAACACTGCCGCCCGAAAGTGTTGTTAAACATTGGTACTAAGGAATACAATTAGATGCATCAACTCGTTGGCTCAC
>CAXYUO010000220.1:0-4222 GCA_964292185.1 uncultured Frigoriflavimonas sp. | reverse complement strand
ATCTTCTGTTGGCTAAAATGTTTTGGTATCACTAAAATAGCTTTTTTATCATTAGCATTTGTATTAATAGGTAGCTTTTCACAAGCTCAAAAAATGGAATGGAAACAACAATCAGATTTTCATTCTGTGATGTCCAAAACATTTCATCCTGCAGAAGAAGGCAATTTCAAACCTATCAAAACAAGAAGTGCAGAACTTGTTGCAGCAGCTACAGCTTGGAAAAATTCTGAAATTCCTGCAGATGTTGCAGATAAAAAATTAGTTAAAAAAAGTTTGAAACAATTAGTAAAAGGTTCAAAATCAATCAATAAAAAAATTGCAAAAGGAGCATCAGATGCAGTTTTGAAAACAGATCTTTTCGCTTTGCACGATACTTTTCACACGATAGTTGGTTTGTGTAATGCAAAAGACGAACACGGTGAGCATTAATCATTAGTTTTAAAAAATAAAAGAGAGTAGCTAAATTATATTGGCTACTCTTTTTTTTTATATTAATTTTGCAAAATGCGATGGTTTAAATTTTCTCTTCTCTTTCTATTAATATTAATGGGGCTTTACGCAATTTCTGTATTCGTTTTCGTGAAAGAAAATGAAACTTTCACCGTAAAAAAAGAAATTAATTACAATATTGAAAAAGTTTTTCCACAATTTAATAATCTTCAGAATTTTGCAAGATGGAATGCCTTGTTTTCAGGTTCAAAAACCATGTATGTAGAGTTTTATAAACCCTATGAAGGAACAGGAAGTTCGCTTGCTTTTAATGATGAATCTGTTTCAGGGAATTTAAATATTTCTTACCAAAACCCACTAAAAACTATAAAATACCAATATTATAATGAAGATGACGATTCTCCAACAGAAATCGCAGTTCATTTTAAGGCAATTTCTCCCGAAAAAACATCGATTAATTGGAAGATTTCTACCCCAAAAAGATCATTTCTTACAAGAGCAAAAAATCTTTGGTCGGAAATAGATTTTCTGAAAACAATAGACCAAAGCAACATACAACTTACTTCTGTTTTAAGTAATAAAATAGATAGAGATCAGCTTCTTTCAGATATTAAATATGATAGTTTAATAATAGAAAATGCAGAAGCACAAATCATTTTTGGAGTAAATGTAACCAGCTCAACCAAAAAAGATGCATTGTTTAAAAATATATTAATGAATTACAGCAAAGCTTCTAATTTTATAACTAATGATTTAAATAAAAAGGTAGATGAAATAGGATTTCCTGTATTGTTGTTGAATACAAACGATTTAAAAAATAAAGAATTATCTTATTTTTTAGGATTTCCTCTCTCTAAAAAAGAAAAAATTACGGATAATAATTTTAGTTATAAAGAGATAGCAAAAAGCCAGAAATATTCTATTTATTACAAAGGAAATTTTAATTCAAGAATTCGGGTTATCCAAACTTTAATACAAAAAGCAAAATCCGAAGAGAAAAGCTATGGAGAAATTCAACAAATTTTTCTAGAAACTCCTCAAATTGATGAAGATGTATTGATGAAAATATCACTTCCAGTAAATTAATCCATTTTTCATGCCTTTTTTGTAAAAAAAGCAATGCTATAATCGCATTTTTTTATTAAATTTGGTCTTTATATTTATTTTAAACAATTAAAACAGCCAAACTGTACATAATGGATAGATTTTCATTCTTAAACGCTGCACATTCC
Source organism: uncultured Frigoriflavimonas sp. (assembly GCA_964292185.1). Lineage (GTDB taxonomy): Bacteria > Bacteroidota > Bacteroidia > Flavobacteriales > Weeksellaceae > Frigoriflavimonas. The sequence goes on along the minus strand of CAXYUO010000220.1, from coordinate 2,540 downwards.
CAACTAATAGAGGATTTATATCAACAATATTTAAAATTCCCAGATTCGCTAGAACCTTCTTGGAAAGCTTTTTTTCAAGGTTTTGATTTTGCTTTAGAAAATTATGGCGAAAACTCTGAAGAAATTGCAGCTTCTCCCCAAGTAGAAAAAATAATCGGTGCAATCGCAAATGGCGAAGTTCCCGAAGAAATAAAAAAAGAATTCCGAGTAGTAAATCTTATAGAAGCTTACAGAATTAGAGGGCATTTGTTCACAAAAACCAATCCTGTAAGAGCTAGAAGAAACTATGAACCTACTTTGGCAATAGAAAATTTCGGTCTAACCAAAGAAGATTTGAATAAAAAATTCAATTCTGCAGTAGAAGTAGGAATGAAAGATCCTGCTACTTTACAAGAAATCATCAATCATCTAGAAAAAATATATTGCGATTCTATTGGTTTAGAATATATGTATATCAATGATGTAGATGAAAAAAATTGGATAAGAGAATGGATTCAAGTTAATGAAAATCATCCAGCTTTAACATCTAATGAAAAAACAGAGATTTTATTAAAAATAAATCAAGCCGTAGCTTTTGAAAACTATTTGCATACTAAATTTGTAGGGCAAAAAAGATTTTCACTAGAAGGTGGAGAATCATTAATTCCTGCATTAGATCAATTGATAAGCAGATCTTCTCAAAATGGAGTAGATGAAGTAGTTCTTGGAATGGCTCACAGAGGAAGATTGAATGTACTTACCAATATTTTTGGAAAATCGTACAAACAAATATTTTCAGAATTTGAAGGAAAAGAATTTGAAGAAGATGTATTTTCAGGTGATGTAAAATACCATTTAGGTTCATCAAAAACTATTAAAACCGCTGCAGGAGAAGAGGTTTCTATTAATCTTACTCCAAATCCATCGCATTTAGAAACTGTTGCTGCATTGGTAGAAGGTATTTGCAGAGCAAAAGTAGATAATAAATACGAAGGAGATTACAAAAAAGTGCTTCCAATCATCATTCATGGAGATGGAGCAATTGCAGGACAAGGTATTGTGTATGAAGTTGCACAAATGATGACTTTAGATGGTTACAAAACTGGTGGAACCATACATATAGTTGTGAATAATCAAGTTTCCTTCACCACCAATTATATAGATGCAAGATCTTCTGTATATTGTACAGATATTGCAAAAGTAACCTCTTCTCCTGTAATGCACGTAAATGCAGACGATGTAGAAGCAGTAGTTCATGCAATTCGTTTTGCTGCAGATTTCCGAGCAAAATTTGGTAAAGATGTTTATTTAGATTTATTAGGATATAGAAAATATGGACATAATGAAGGTGATGAACCAAGATTTACGCAGCCCAATTTATATAAATTAATTTCTAAACATGCCAATCCAAGAGAGATTTACAAAGATAAATTAATAGCTGAAAAAGTAGTTTCCGAAGATGTTTTGGAAAAAATGGAAACAGATTTCAAAGCTCTTCTTGATGATAATTATGATGCTTCTAAAGAAATTGAGAGAAATAAACTCGATATTTTCATGAAAGAAGATTGGGCAAATTATCCACTTTCAGAAAAAGGTGCTTTGCAAAATACTGTAAACACTACTTTTGATATAGATAAACTGAAAAATTTGGCTATAGAAATTTCTACTTTGCCAAAAGACAAAAATTTCCTTAAAAAAATCACCAGATTATTTGAAAATCGTTTAAAAATGATTGAAAGTAATTCATTAGATTGGGCAATGGGAGAATTACTTTCCTACGCTTCTTTATTAAATGAAGGTCATGATATTAGAATTTCTGGAGAAGATGTAGAAAGAGGAACTTTTTCTCACCGTCATGCAGTTATAAAAACCGAAGATTCTGAAGAAGAATACGTTCCATTACGTCAAATTTCTAATCAAAGATTTGATATTTTCAATTCTCATCTTTCAGAATATGGTGTTCTTGGTTTCGATTATGGATATTCTATTGCTACACCAAATACTTTAACAGTTTGGGAAGCACAATTCGGTGATTTTGTAAACGGTGCACAAATAGTTATCGATCAATACCTTGTAGCTGCCGAAGAAAAATGGAAAATACAAAGTGGAATGGTAATGCTTCTTCCACACGGATCTGAAGGTCAAGGTGCAGAACATTCTTCCGCAAGATTAGAAAGATTACTTACGCTTTGTGCAAACGAAAATATGGTAGTTGCGAATATTACATCGCCAGCAAATTTCTTCCATTTGATGAGAAGACAAATGAAATGGAATTTCAGAAAACCATTAGCAGTAATGTCTCCAAAATCTTTATTAAGACATCCGAAAGTGGTTTCTACCTTAGAAGATTTTGCAACAGGAAGTTTTCAACCCATTTTAGACGATCCAACTGCAGATGCAAGCAAAATAAAACGATTGGTATTTTGTACAGGTAAATTCTACTTTGAACTTTTAGACAAAAAAGAAAAACTGAATGACGAAACCACTGCAATCGTAAGATTAGAGCAAATATATCCTTTAAATAAAGAAGGAGTTTCCAAAATTTTAGAGAAATATAAAAA
>CAXYUO010000219.1:0-4227 GCA_964292185.1 uncultured Frigoriflavimonas sp. | reverse complement strand
CCTTTTATATCATTAGGATTGTGAAGGTTTTATTGTACTGTTGCGATTATTGGGCTGAAACTAAATTATCGGCATCCAAATAATTTTTAGTTATAGATTCTTGAGCAAATAAAAATGTGCTGAAGATAAGTGCTAATAGAAATAGTGTATTTTTCATGATGAATGAGTTTTAATAATTAATACATCAAAAGTCTGAAAATAAATCACTTAACGCAATAAGGCAATTGCCGTATTTGATAAAATTCACCTTAATAAATTACTTGAAATAATATGCAAAAAAATACTCAAGTAATTAAACTCAAGTATTTTACTCTGAATAGTATAACGTAAAAATGTACACTCTTTACATTTTACTTTGTACTTTTTACTTTTTCCTTTTTCCTTTAAATCGTCATCGAAAACAATCTCGTTTCTGGTGCTTTTCTTAGCATTTTCAGATCAAAAGCCATCGCAACATTTCTGGTGTAAGCTCGTCCTTTTTCGGTGATTTTTATAGAATTTTCGGAGAGGATTACCAATCCATCTTCTTGCATTTCTTTTAATTTTTCTAAAGAATTTTCCAGTTCTGGGAAAGCGCTTTCTGCATCCCAAGAAGTTTCTAATCTGCACATGATATTCAGAATATGTTTTCTAATCTTTAGATCTTCTTCATTCAAAATATGTCCTCGGAAAACAGGTATTTTGCCTTCATCTACTCTATTCTGATAATCTTGAACGGTCTTTTCATTTTGCGCAAAACCATACCAAGAATCTGAAATGGCAGACATTCCAAGACCAATCATCAATTGCGTTTTGCTGGAAGAATACCCCATAAAATTCCGGTGAATATTTCCGTTTTTCAAAGATTGATAGAGATCATCATGTTCCAATGAAAAATGGTCCATTCCAACTTCAATATATCCTAAATCTTCTAAAAGTTTTTTTCCATTTTCGTAGATTTCTCGCTTTTCTTCTGGACTTGGCAAATCGTTTTCATCAAAACCTCTTTGCCCAACTCCTTTTATCCACGGAACATGAGCGTAAGAATAAAATGCCAAACGATCTGGTTTTAATTCTAAGGTTTTGCGAATGCTGAACTGCATTTTTTCCCAAGTTTGATGTGGCAAACCAAAAACCAAATCGTGAGAAACGCTTTTATAGCCAATTTCTCTTGCCCAATTGGTTACATTTTCTACATTTTTGTAGGGTTGAATTCTATTGATGGCTTTTTGAACGATAGGATCATAATCTTGCACGCCAAAACTGCATCTTGTAAAACCAAGATCAAACAAGGTCTGCAAATGTTCTTTGGTCGTATTATTAGGATGACCTTCAAAAGAAAACTCTGGATTTTCTGCAATTTCTACCGTTTCAAAAATTCTAGAAAGTAAATCTTTCAAATTATCTGGCGAAAAAAAAGTGGGAGTTCCACCACCAAGATGGAGTTCTTTTAATTTAGGTTTTTGAGTTTTTGAGTTTTTGAGTTTTTGAGCTTCATTTTTTGTCTCTTGATTCTTGATTCTTGACTCTTGACTCAATATATCCAAATACAAATTCCACTCTTTCAAAACACTTTCTATGTACGGAGTTTCTACGGAATGTTGCTTGGTAATTCGCTTATGACAAGCACAAAACGTGCATAACGCTTCGCAAAAAGGCAAATGAATATAGATGGAAATTCCTTCCTCTGCATTGGATTCATTATAAGATTTAACAACAGAATTTTGCCACTTTTCCGAGGTAAAACTTTGTTCTTCCCAATACGGAACAGTTGGGTAAGAAGTATAACGAGGACCAGGAATATTATATTTATTAACTAAAGAATCTGCTTTCATCTGGCAAAATTACGAATAATTTACTGGTAGTTTGAAGATTACAACAGGATTGATGGTTGATTTTTATCAATAAAAAAAAACATTGCCCGAAAACTGTTTCGGGCAATATTTTGAGCATTATTTTCCACCTAAAAGCACCAGTTCATCTACCTTTATTTCTGTGATGTACTTTTTGTTACCATCTTTATCATCATAAGATCGGTACATTATTTTGCCTTCTACAGCTATTTCTTTGCCTTTTTCTACATACTTCTGCATAATTTCTGCGGTTTTTCCGTAGCACACGAGATTGTGCCATTGCGTATCTTCTACTTTTTCGCCTTTTGCGTTGGTGTAATGCTCGGAAGTTGCGAGTGATACTTTTGCGAGTTGACCGTTTTCAAATTTCACGATTTCTACTTCTTTTCCTGTTCTACCTATCAAGGTAACTTTGTTTCTGATTGACATAGCTTTACATTTTATTAATTAAACATTTAGAATCAAGACGTTTGTTTGTCTCTTAATTCTCTGGTGCAAAGATGTGGCGGAAAACAAAATTTATTCGGTAGAGAAATACTTACTACCGTTTGTAGTCGTTTGTTGTTGGATAAATGTTTTAAATACAACGAATTAATATTTTAAATAAATTGTGAAATAAAAAATTTGAATTAATTTTAATTATTAATAATATTAAATGGAATGGAAAATATAGATCGTTTTGCTTTCAATTTTGGAAGTCACAATAAGCAAAAAGTAATCTTCATACTATTTGCCAAAGATTTGGAACTGATAAAACAGGTAAAATCTATACAAGATACAAGATGGAGCCAGCAAAAAAAAATTTGGTATATAGCAGATACACCTGAAAATAGGACACTTTTTGGGTTGGAACAAATTCAATATCTTTCTGAAGAAGGAGATATTCAACTAGAGAAATTTCGAAAATTCTTATTATCAAAACGGTATAGTTTAAATACGATAAAAACCTACACGGATGCATTGCGTTCTTTTTTGCGATTTCACAATGAAAAGATAATCTCTGAAATTAGCAATGAAGATATTATTTTGTACAACAATCTGTACATTCTAAAAAACAATCTATCCGCATCTTACCAAAATCAAATAGTGAACGCTATAAAATTATATTTCCGATCGATACAGGATAAAAATATAGAAATAGAAAAAATACACAGACCAAGACGAGAAAAACTTTTGCCCAATGTATTGAGTAAAGAAGAAATTAAATCTATTTTGGAAGCACATCACAACATCAAACACAAAGCAATGCTCTCATTAATATACAGTTGCGGTTTGCGAAGAAGTGAATTGCTGAATTTGAAACCATTGGATATAGATTCTAAAAGAAACATTGTAATAATAAGACAATCTAAAGGTAAAAAAGACAGAATAACGCCACTATCTCCAAAAATTTTAGAATTATTACGCGCCTATTTCAAAGAATATAGACCTATAATGTATCTTTTTGAAGGACAAGAAGCAGGAACGATATATTCTGAAAAAAGTTTGCAAAGCGTTTTAAAACAAGCGTTGACAAAAGCAAAGATTACAAAACCAGTAACCTTGCATTGGCTAAGACATAGCTACGCAACACATCTACTAGAAAGCGGAACAGATCTGCGCTATATACAAGAACTTTTGGGACATAATAGTAGTAAAACCACGGAGATTTATACCCATGTAAGCACAAAAAGTTTGCAACAAATAAAAAGTCCTTTTGATGATTTATAATTGATTTTTTTATATATTTGAATTTACAAAAAGGATGACTTTTGTCAGACCTATCTACCCAAATATGGTTGTATAGGTCTGATTTTGTCAGACCTATATACAAGTTAGCCGCAAGCAACTGAAAATTGTGGTAAATAACAGAAAATAAACATATTAACATCACTAAATAAAATAAACTATTAAAAACTTAAAAAATGAAATACTTTAAAATCGTACTATTAACTATTTGCTTTACTTCAAATTTTATCTTTTGTCAAAACGAGAAGGAATTTACAACTTTAAAAACAAATACAAGCGACGTAAAAATTCCTGGAATTTGGGAACAGTTAAATAAAATGGACGATTCTGGCCAAACTTATATGAAAAATAAAGAAGGAATAATTATTGCAGTTGCTCAAAATCCGAAAAAAGCATATCCAACTTATATAAAAACGAAATCTGATTACGAAAATGTATACTTATTTTACAAATGGGATTCGGATTATTACGCTGAAAATAAATTTAAGACAAAACTACTAAAAGAGAATAGTAATCTAGAATATGTAATTTGGAAATACAACGATAATAAACTTGATAATGTATTTCTGTTTGGATCATCAAAAGATAATTTTTTAAATCTACTTGTTTACACAGACAAATGGAATGAAGAACAGAAAATTACTTTTTTAGAAGAACTTTATAAATT
>CAXYUO010000218.1:0-4342 GCA_964292185.1 uncultured Frigoriflavimonas sp. | reverse complement strand
TGTAGAAGATAATTCCAGCGTCAATCCGCTATCAGAAATCGTTCTGATGTATTGCTTTTTTCCTTCGTATTCTACTTCCAAATTTCCCAATTGCTGAGAATAATTGAAGATTTCTTTCTTATTTCTACACAAAATTGTAATATCAGAAAATTGATAACCATTGTCTAATATTTGCTGAATATCGTTTTGCATCTTCATAGAAACTTCTTTATAAAACTCTGCAAGAACTTGATTTTCAAGTAGATTTACACGAATCCTTCCTTTTTTAGAAGATTGCACAATTTGCTTTGCACTTTCTCCAAAAATATCCTGATGTTCTTCTCGCAAAGATTGAGAAATGTAATTGTACAACTCATTATTAAATTCAACAATATTAATCGCACTTCGCCAATTTTCTTTTAAAATAATAATTTCTGCTTCTTTTTGCGAAGCTTCTTTTTTATTAATAATATCTAATAAAATTTTACTTTCTCCACCTCGAAACCGATAAATACTCTGTTTTGGATCTCCAACCAAAGTGAAAGATGTGTGATCCATAGAAACGGTGTGATCTCTTAATGGAATAAAATTTTGCCATTGCAAAATAGAAGTATCTTGAAATTCATCAAAAAAATAGTGGTGAAATTGCGTTCCTACTTTTTCATAAATAAATTCTGAAGGTTCTGTACTCAAATTTTCTTGTATCAAAACATTTACTTTTGAAAGCAAAACCACATCATTTTCTTCTTCAATTATTTCTAATTCTCTTTTGATGTCTTGATGCACTTTTAGAGGTAAAATTGCCTGTAAAATTTTCTCTTTTTTTATTCCAGATATGTAATTTTGAATAATTTGTAGGCGATATTCTTTCAATTCTTCTAAAATCCCTAAAACTAAATCTTCTTTTTTTGCACCCGTTTTACTTGCACCAACTTCAAATCTTTCTAATACTTCTTGTTCGTCTTTTGGTAAAGTAACATCTTTTCCGGCATCAATGGTTTTCAAAAATTTAACAAAGAAAATACCAATTCCGTTTGTGTTTCCACCTTCAAAATCTTTTGTATCTAAACCAGTTTTCTCTATTAAATCTAAAGCTTTTTTGGCAATTTCTACAGATTCTGGTATGATGTTTTTTATATCTTGTCGAAGCTTTTTTGTGGTAATTTCGTATTGTTCTCCATCAAATTTTTCATTCTTTTTTAATTCTTCATAATGAATATCGCTCAGAAATTTTTCTGCAGAATCGTAGAAAGTTTTGTTGAGGTTGATTCGCGAATTTTGATCCAATTGATAGTTAATATAATTTAATAAAGCATCTGTCAAAGGTTTATTTTCTTCTCCTACTTGATCCAGCATTTTATCTACAGCTTCCATCAACAGTGGTTTTGCGTTGATTTCTAAATTAAAATTCTTTGCCAAACCCAATTCATTAGAAAAACTTCTTACCAATCTCGAATTAAATTTATCAATCGTTCCGATTTGCAAAATAGAGTAGTTGTGCAACACATAATCCAGCAATTTTTGAGATCTATCGTGCAAATCTGCTAAAGTAATATTGATGTTTTCTTCCTCTTTTAGTGCTTTTTGAAGATTGATTAAATCCTTGTTTTCTGCAAAATTTTCAGCTGTAAAAGCAGTAAGCCATTGCAAAATTCTTTCTTTCATTTCGTTGGCAGCTTTATTGGTGAAAGTAAGTGCCAAAATATGCTGAATTGAAGTGTGTTGATTTGGATATTTTAAGCAAATTCTCAAAATACGTTGAACCAAACTATAAGTTTTTCCAGAACCTGCAGAAGCGTGAATTACGGAATAAGAGTTTTGCATAGAAAAAGTTTAAGTTGCAATTTAATTAAAAATTCATTGGATTTACAATATTTTATTAAGAGCCTGTTTAAAATTGTATTAAAACCACAAAAGGAACAAAAGAATGAGCTTAAAAAGTGTTTAATTTTCTTAAACTTTTGTTCCTTTTGTGGTTAAAAATATTTTTATAAAAATTTAATCAAGCTCTAAGTAAAATAGTACTGCAATTCTTAAAATATAATAAAAGCCGTTAATTAATGGTTAAAGTTTACTTTCATGTTCAAAATCCGATTACTTTTGAAAAAATATTTAATTGAAAAAAGTTTTATTTTTTGTAATTCTCGTTTTGTTTTGTGCAAATACATCTGCTCAAGAATATGTTTTTGGGAAAATTATTTCTGAAGATGCTAGAGAAATAGCGGAAGTTACCGTTATTAATATTAGCAATCAACAAACTGTGGTTTCCAATTCTGATGGAAATTTTATGATTTTCGCAAAATTAGGTGATGAAATTCGGTTTTCAAAAGCTGGTTATTATAGAGTTTCCAAAAACATTAATTCTGAAAATATTTCTAAATCTTTTTTGATTACACTTGCCAAAATTCCCTTTGATATAGAAGAAGTAGAGATAAAATACAAAATAACTGGAGATTTGAAAAAAGATGCAGCACATTTTGGAAAAAGCAAGAAAATTGTAAAATTGGAAGAAGATTTGGGGACTTATATTAAGCAAAAATCTTCTTATAATGTTATTGCTCCAAAAAAAGGTGAATTTTCGCAACCTTCAGGTTTAGAGAGCCATACTTTAAGATATTAAAGAATTTACAAACCTTGAAAACCTATAGATTTTCATATTTATAACTTTTGGAAATAAACTTTTGTGGTTTAAAAAAATGGTTTAGTTTTTTCATAAATTCTATTAAAAGCCGTTAATTAATGGTTAAAGTTTACTTTCATGTTCAAAATCCGATTACTTTTGAAAAAATATTTAATTGAAAAAAGTTTTATTTTTTGTAATTCTCGTTTTGTTTTGTGCAAATACATCTGCTCAAGAATATGTTTTTGGGAAAATTATTTCTGAAGATGCTAGAGAAATAGCGGAAGTTACCGTTATTAATATTAGCAATCAACAAACTGTGGTTTCCAATTCTGATGGAAATTTTATGATTTTCGCAAAATTAGGTGATGAAATTCGGTTTTCAAAAGCTGGTTATTATAGAGTTTCCAAAAACATTAATTCTGAAAATATTTCTAAATCTTTTTTGATTACACTTGCCAAAATTCCCTTTGATATAGAAGAAGTAGAGATAAAATACAAAATAACTGGAGATTTGAAAAAAGATGCAGCACATTTTGGAAAAAGCAAGAAAATTGTAAAATTGGAAGAAGATTTGGGAACTTATATTAAGCAAAAATCTGCTCCAGAAACCGTATCTCCAAAAGGAGGAGATTTTGTACAACCAGTTGGTCCTGGTTTTAGTGTTGGAAAATTAACTTCTCAATGGGATGATATAGATTTGAATGCAGATGTAAGAAATTTCTTTACAGACGATTTTTTCATCAATGATTTAAAGCTGAAACCTGCAGAAATTTCAAATTTTATATTTTATGTTTTGAAAAATTTTGAAAGAAAAAATATTATTAAATACGGAAGATGTTCTAGTGCAGATTATGCGAGATTTCAAAACGAAGCTTTTCTGAAAATTTCTGATTTTAAAAATAATATTCCAAATGAATCTAAAGATAAAAGTAAAAAACTTCAGTTGAAAGATAAGAATTTGAACAACGGATTGTGGTGGTAATTTTTTTTTATTGATAAACCACTTTAATAATATTTCCCTTCACAGAATCTAAATTTTCTGGAAGGTAATTGCCCATCAACCAAAGTTCTAATTGATTTTTCCCATCAGAATAAGCTGGTTGCAAATAGTTTTTATCTAAAATTTGAAAATTATTTCTTTCGTAGAAGTTGATTCTTCTTTTTGCATCTTCGTTTAGATTTTCAGGTTCTGTTTCTAAAATGAGTTTGGGATATTTTTTTGAAATATTTTGAATAACAAAACTGCCCAATTTTTGATTTCTAAATTCTGAAAAAACCTCAAAATGTTCCATAAAATTGAAACCAGAAAGTTGCCAAATAATTGCATAACCTACAAAATTTTCATTTAAAAATAGGGCAGTTATTTCTATATTTTTATTTTCAAAAAGCAATTGAAATTGCTCCAAACTTCTACGTTCATCTTCGGGAAAAGTAGTAGAGTAGGAAGTGAAAATCTTTGTGGAATAATCGCTTTGATCATCTGTAATTTTAATAAATTCCATTTTAGTACATGATAAAATTTATAATATATTGAAAAGCAGAGTTTTAAAACCACAAAAGGCACAAAAGCAATTATTATGTTTTTAAAATTTTTAATTAAATTCTTAATAAAGGTCACAAAAGCTATGAAAATCTAAATATTTTCACTTATGTTGTCTTTTTCTAAACTTAATTTCCGCATAAACTTTTATGACTATCCGTTTTGTAGACTAATGCTTTATTTTTTGCCACTAATTCACG
>CAXYUO010000217.1:0-4352 GCA_964292185.1 uncultured Frigoriflavimonas sp. | reverse complement strand
TTTAATTTTTATGTGGATAAGATGGACGATACCAAGATTCAGATATGATCAATTAATGCATCTCGGTTGGAAAAAATTAATACCATTAGCGTTAATAAATGTTTTGATAACTGGTGTAGTAATATTAGCTTTTGAACATTATTTTTAATTAAAAAATTTACTTCGAAATAAATTATTCAATGTTTAATAATCACATTGGAAATTTTATAAAATAATAAATGAAACTAAAAGAGAAAATATCGCTTGAAAAAGTATTTGAAAAAGAATACAAAATTAAACTTGTTGAACCAAAAAGTAACAAGGAAGCTGTTATTACTCATTTTTTGCATAATAGTGTAAATGGAGTTTCTCAATTTTTTAAAAAAGATGCAATAAAATTCACACAAGAAATTTTACAATACAAATTTCCTGAAGAAAACATCACGAGTACTGTAGCTGAAGAAGCATTGCAATATGGAATTTTTGACACTTTTGAAGTTCCATTTCCTCCAATTGAAAATCCAAAATTTAAGTTCATCGACTTATTTGCAGGAATAGGCGGATTTCGTTTAGCAATGCAAAACCTGGGTGGAAAATGTGTTTTCACAAGCGAATGGGACAAACAAGCCAAAAGAACCTACAAAGCAAATTTTGGAGAAAGACCTTTTGGAGACATCACAAAAGAGGAAACTAAAGCATATATACCAGACGGTTTCGATTTGCTTTGTGCAGGTTTTCCTTGCCAAGCTTTTTCGATCGCAGGAAAACGAGGTGGTTTTGAAGACACAAGGGGAACCTTGTTTTTTGAAGTTGCAGAAATCATAAAAAGAAAACAACCTAAAGCAATTTTTCTTGAGAACGTAAAAGGATTGCGAAACCATAATCAAGGAAAAACATTAGCAACAATATTAAATGTGTTGAGAAACGATTTAGGTTATTTTATTCCCGAACCACAAATTATAAATGCAAAAGATTTTGGTGTTCCACAAAACCGAGAAAGAATTTATATTGTCGGTTTTAGAAATAATTTAGGAATTAAAAATTTTCAATATCCTGATCAATTTGAAAAGAAAACAAGTTTTGCAGATATTAAAGAAGAACAAGTTCCACCTACAAAATATTTTTTATCTACCCAATATGTGCAAACTTTAAGAAATCATAGAACTCGACACGAAAGCAAAGGAATTGGATTTGGATATAATATAGTTGCAGATGATGAAATAGCTAATGCTGTTGTATGTGGCGGAATGGGAAGAGAAAGAAATCTAGTTTTAGATCATAGAATTACAGACTTTACGCCAACTACACACATAAAAGGAACTGTAAATCGTGAAGGTATAAGAAAAATGACACCAAGAGAATGGGCAAGACTACAAGGCTTTCCTGATAATTATTTAATTCCTGTTGCAGATGCTTCTGCATATAAACAATTCGGAAACTCTGTTGCAGTTCCTGCAATACAAGCAACTGCAAATGAGATTTTAAAATTAATAAGGAGCTGAAAAATGGGGAAATTAAATGATTTAAGTATTACAATTGGAACAAATAATAAGGCAGAAATCGTTTTTGATAGTTTATTTCCAAATTTTTTAGAAATAAAATATGACAAACCATCTGAATATATTCAAAAATATTGGAACGCTTATTTATTACGTCCAGAAAGAAATAACAACTTGAATGGAAAATTATTTGAATATATATTAGCTACACTTTGCATACGAGAAGGCATTATACCAATCTACATGAGTGCAAAAGTTGCATTTGTTCCAAATGTAATATATGACTTAATGTTTTATACCAAGGAAAGAGGTCCAATTTGCTGGAGTGTAAAAACAAGTTTAAGAGAAAGGTACAAACAAGCAGATTTAGAATCAATTGCTTTAAAATATGTTCATAGAAAAGCTTTAAGTTATTTAATTACACTTGAAGAAAATGAAGCAAAAAGTGTAAAAGTAAAAATAAAAAACGGTGATGTTATTGGGCTTGATGATGTAATTGTAGCAACTTCTGAAGAGTTCGACCAATTAATTCTTGAATTAAAAGATTTTGAATTTTCAGAGCCACCAATAGTGAAAGTAATTGAAAGTAACCAAATAATAACAAAAGAAAAAGTAAGCTTAATATCCTAAAGAAAAAGTAAATTGTTATTTTTGCAACTTTAATAGTATTATTGCCACTTTTTGTTAATATTTAAAAAAAAATTAATTTAATATTGTTAAATTGCTACATCATTAAATTATTGTATACAAGAAATGAAACTTACAAATAGATCAAAAATAGTCTCGAATAAAGAAATGACTTTTGCAGAGAAAATATACCTTCCTGCAATTTTTAAAGGAATGGGAATTACTTTGAAGCATGCTTTGCAAGGAACAAAAGGAAAAGTATATTCTTACCCAGAAGTACAAAAACCACGTGCGAAAATTTGGCGAGGTTTGCACGTTTTAAAACGTGACGAAGAAGGTAGAGAAAGATGTACAGCTTGTGGTCTTTGTGCTGTAGCTTGTCCTGCGGAAGCAATAACCATGATTTCTGCAGAAAGAACAAAAGAAGATAAAAACCTTTACAGAGAAGAAAAATATGCAGAAATTTATGAAATAAATATGCTGAGATGTATTTTCTGTGGAATGTGCGAAGAAGCTTGCCCGAAATCTGCAATTTATCTTACAGATCGCTTGGTAGATGTAGAAACAAACAGAGGTTCTTTCATTTATGGCAAAGATAAACTGGTTGAAAAAATAAACGCAAAGATTGATATTACAGAAAGACAATCTGAAAGACAAAAAAATACGGTAAAATAAATGGAACTAATAATATTTTTCATCATCGCTTTTTTGGCAATTTCTAGTGCAGTATATTTTGTATTTGCTAGAAACCCATTGTACGCAATACTTTCTTTAATTGTAACTATGTTTTCCATAGCAGGATTATACATTCTTTTGAACGCACAATTTTTAGGAGTTGTACAAGTAATCGTTTATGCAGGAGCAATCATGGTACTTTTTCTTTATATTTTGATGATGCTAAATCTGAATGTAGAAGACGAAAGCAAAAAACAAAACCTTTTAAAATTCGCTGGGATTTTCGCCGGTGGATTATTATTAGTAGGTATTTTAGGAGCTTTCAGAGGGTTTCAAGAAAATTTAATATCAAATCCTAATCCAGATTCTACAGTTGGATTAACAAAAAATTTGGGTTATTTGCTTTTTAATGAATATGTTTTGCCATTTGAATTGGCATCTATTCTTATTCTTGCAGGTATTGTAGGAGCAGTATTAATCGGTAAAAAAGATTTATAAATTATGGAAGTAAATACATTTATACAAAGCGTACCGCTCAATTATTTCATCATATTGTCTTCCTTTCTTTTTTGTTTGGGAGTGATGGGAGTTTTGATTAGAAAAAATGCAATTATTATTTTAGGTTGTGTAGAATTGATGTTAAATTCTGTGAACCTTCTATTAGCAGCATTTTCTAGCTATAAAGGAGATGGAAACGGACAAATTTTAGTATTTTTCATCATGGTAGTTGCAGCAGCAGAAGTTGCAGTAGGTTTAGCAATAATAGCCATGATGTATAGAAACACAAAATCTGTAGATGTGAGTATATTTAATAAATTAAGAGGATAAGAAATGGAGAATTTAATATATACAATTATACTTTTACCACTCATCGGATTTTTACTTAATGGATTATTAGGTAAAAAATTACCGAAAATATTGGTAGGAAGTTTTGCTACATTGGTAGTTTTCGTTTCATTTTGCCTTTCACTTTATCTATTTTTAAATTTTGAAGAAAAAGGACCAATCATCGCAAAAGCTTTTGAATGGTTTACTATTGATGGTATTCAAATCAATTTTAGTTTTCAAATCGATCAATTATCATTAATGATGATGATGATTATCACAGGAATCGGATCTTTGATACACCTTTACTCTATTGGATATATGAGCCACGACAAAGGTTTTTACAGATTTTTCACCTATTTGAATTTATTTATATTTTCCATGTTACTTTTGGTAATGGGAAGCAATTATTTAATATTATTCATTGGTTGGGAAGGTGTTGGACTTTGCTCTTATCTACTAATCGGATTCTGGTACAAAAATGAAGAATACGGAAAAGCTGCAAGAAAAGCTTTCATTATGAATCGAATTGGTGATTTAGGATTGCTTGTAGGAATTTTTATGATTGCTTTTCACACCAATTCCTTAGAATATGTAACTGTGCAACACAACGCATCTATTTTTGCATTAGATAGTAATATAATTATTTTCATCACTGCCTCATTATTTATCGGAGCAGCAGGAAAATCTGCTCAAGTTCCATTGTATACTTGGCTTCCAGATGCAATGGCTGGTGCAACTCCAGTT
>CAXYUO010000216.1:0-4384 GCA_964292185.1 uncultured Frigoriflavimonas sp. | reverse complement strand
AATATAAGTATTTTGCCCCAATTTTGGGGCAAAATTTTATCGGACAGTAGTGATTTTAAATATGCGTAATTTTCTAATTTTTTTAACAACCACTTGTATTCCTTCATTTTTAAAATCACAGAAATTTTTTTCCCTTTTTTATCAGTAATGTATTGCGGATTAATTGTTGTCATTTTTCTAATATTTTATAATCAAATATAAGCAATAAAATATTATCTTTAAAAAATGAAATTTCTATTGCTATCCAAATACTTTTTGGCAGGTATATTATTTTTTGCAGGAATTATGCACTTTGCGAAACCCGATTTCTTTGTGAAAATTATGCCTTCCTATATTCCATATCATTTGAAAATGGTTTATATCAGTGGAATTGTAGAAATTTTGTGTGGATTACTTTTAATATTTCCACAAACTCAAGCATTTGGAGCATGGCTTTCAATCGCACTTTTCATTGTAGTTTTTCCGGCTAATATTCAAATGGCGAAAGATTTTTATGTAATGCATCATCCTTATCTTTGGTTGGCAATTGTGCGTTTACCATTGCAACTGGTTTTAATTTGGTGGGCTTATCAATTTGTAAAATAATGGCAGATCACAACGATTTAGGAAATCTCGCAGAAGAAATGGCAGCTGAATTTTTAATAGATTTAGGCTACAAAATTTTAACCCGAAATTATCGTTTTCAAAAAGCGGAAATTGATATAATTGCACTTTTCAACAAAGAAATTATAATTGTAGAAGTAAAAGCCAGAAGTTCTGATGTATTTTTAGAACCTCAAGAAGCTGTAACCAAAAGAAAAATAAAATTAGTTGTAATGGCAGCAAATGAATATATGAGAGCCGGAAACAGAACCGAAAACGTAAGATTTGATATTATTTCTGTACTTCCAGATGACAATGGGGTTTTGAAGATTATCCATTTAATAGATGCTTTTGAAGCTTTTGACGCCAATTAAATTCATAATCTTAATATTTATACTATAAAATGAAAACAGTATTCATAACCGGAGCAACTTCCGGAATAGGAAAAGCAATTGCAGAAAATTTCGCAAAACAAGGTTTCAAATTAATCATTTGTGGTAGAAGAATAGATGTTTTAGATGAATTAAATTTAGAATTATCTAAGCTAACCGAAGTTTTTAGTTTAAGCTTTGATGTTCGGAATAAAGAAGAGGTAAAAACTGCCATAGAAAGTTTGCCAGAGAATTTTAAATACATAGATATTCTCATTAATAATGCCGGAAATGCACATGGTTTAGATCCAATTTCAGACGGAAATATGGAAGATTGGGATGCAATGATGGACGGAAATGTGAAAGGACTTTTGTACGTTTCGCAACCCATTATTAATTTGATGAAAGCCAGAAATTCGGGTCATATTATCAATATTTCTTCTGTTGCAGCTCGTCAAACTTATGCAAATGGCGTTGTATATTGCGCAAGTAAAAAAGCTGTAGATATAATTTCCGAAGGAATGCGTTTGGAACTCACAGAATTTGGAATAAAAGTGTGTAACGTGCAACCAGGAGCTGTAGAAACCGATTTTTCTAAAGTAAGATTTAAAGGAGATGAAGAACTTGCAAAAATCGTTTATACAGGATATGACGCTTTGAAAGCCGAAGACATTGCAGATTTGGTATCTTATATTGTGAATGCACCAGAAAGAGTTTCCATTGCGGACGTTGCCATTTTCCCAAAAGCACAGGCAGAACCGAGAACTATTTACAGAAATTAAATTTGATGTTCAAAAATTATTTTGTATACTATACATGAAAATTGCAAAAATTTTGTTATATTTTTGCGGTACAATTTAAAGTGCGAAATCATGAAAAAACTTGTACAAGTACTTGGTTTTCAACCTAAAGAAAACGCTTCTGATATTTTTGTAAAAAAGTATCAAAATGATTATTACATTGAAATTGATTTTAAAAATCTTAACTTTCATTTTGGTGGAAAAATTAAAATTGGCGAAAAATCATCACAGAACATTACCAAACCAGAAGATTGGGTAGTTTTAGAATGTGTAAATCGTTTGTTAGAAACAGGATACAAACCTGAAAATATTTCTTTAGAAAAGCAATATCCAGCTGGTCATGGATTTACTAAAAGATTAGATATTTGTGTAACTCGTAAAGATGGTTCAGAGTATTTATTGGTAGAGTGTAAAACTTATGGAAAAGAATTTGAGAAGGAATTTACAAGACTAAAAAAAGAAGGAGGTCAGCTTTTTACTTATTTTAAATTTAGTAACAAACCTGATGTTATAATGCTTTATTCTTCACAATTAACTGGTAATGAGATAATTTACAGAAATGAGATTGTTAAAATTAAGGAAGTTTATAAAATTGGCGATGTAAAAGATTTTTATAATTCTTGGGATAAAAAAACGCATCAAAATTTAGTTTGGGAAAATTTACCTTACAATTCAAACATTAAAAACAAATTTACAAAAGCAGATTTAAAAGAATTAAATGAAACTGAAAGCACTAAAATATTTCATGAGTTTGCTTCCATTCTTCGTAAACATTCGGTTTCAGATAAGCCAAATGCTTTTAATAAAATCTTTAATCTTTTTTTAGCAAAACTATATGATGAAGCCAAAAGAGAAGATGATGAATTAGAATTCCATTGGAGAGAAGATGACAATGCAGTAGATTTTCAAGTGCGTTTAATTAATTTACATAAAGAAGGTTTGTATGCCTTTTTAGAAAAAGAAATTGAAGGAATAAAAGACTCAGATTTTAAATACACAAATAATGACGAATTAAGAGATAAAAAGAAAAAAATATTAAAATTCAATAATATTCTTACCATAAAAGAAGTTTTGGATGATGATAGTTTTGATGAAAATCAACGGGTTTTAAAAGATGTTGTAAAACTTTTGGAAAAATATCAAATAAGATATCCAAGAAAACAACAACATTTATCAGATTTCTTCGAGAAATTATTAACAACAGGATTAAAACAAGAAGTAGGGCAATATTTCACACCTCCACCAATTACAAAATTTATCGTTCGCTCTATACCTATCAAAGAAATGATAGAGAAAGAAGTGAACAAAGAAGCTCCAGAATTGCCTGCAATAATTGATTATGCAGCAGGAAGCGGACATTTCATCACGGAAGCAATGGAAGAATACCAAGATATTATAAATGCTTTCAACAAAGAAGAAATGAAAAATTTCTTTCCAAAAGCAATAAAACAAGTAAAATCTTGGCAAGCTGATCCTTATGAATGGGCTGCAAAATATGTGTATGGAATAGAAAAAGATTACCGTTTAGTAAAAGTAGCCAAAGTAGGTTGTTATTTTTATGGCGATGGTGTGGCGCAAATTATTCACGGCGATGGTTTAGATAGTTTTACAACTTCTAAAACCTACAAAGGCTTATTAAAAGAAAATAATAATTTGGAAGATTCTACCAAAGCTAAATTTTCATTAGTATTATCAAATCCACCATATTCTGTAAACGATTGTAAAGACGATTTAGAATATATTGGCGCACAAAATGATTTTTCTTTATATCCTTATTTATCTGACAACAGCGATGATATTGAATGCTTATTTGTAGAAAGAACTAAACATTTATTGAAGGATGATGGTATAGCGGTAATTGTTCTGCCAGATTCTTTTTTAAACAATGGCGGAATTCATATTAAAGCTAGAGAAATTATTTTACACTATTTTGACATTGTTTCCATTGCAGAATTAGGCAGAAATACCTTCATGGCAACTCCAACAAAAACAATTGTTTTATTTTTAAAAAGAAAAAATAATAACGAAGTTAATAAGTTGAAAAATTATGTAACTAAATTTTGCACAGAATTTACGGATAATACAATTAATGGAATTGAAAAACCCATTTCTAAATATATAAATTATGTTTGGGAAAACATTTCATTTGAAGATTATGTTGCTTTGTTGAAAAAAGAGCCGACAACATCGATTTTAGAACATGAAATATTTAAAGAGTATCGAAATCCAAAAAAAATAAAAGCAAAAAGCGAAAAAGAGTTTTGGGATAAAATAGTAGAAATTGAAAAAGACAAACTTTTACATTATCTATTAGCTTACTCTCAAAAAAATATACTACTTGTAAAAAGTGGGGAAAAAGACACTGAAAAACGATTTTTAGGTTACTATTTTTCAGATAGAAGAGGTAACGAAGGCATGCATTCTTTTCAAGGTAATAAATCTATTGATGAATGCACACAACTTTACAATGTTAAAGACCAGAATGACTTTACAAAAGCAAGTGCTTATATTTATAACGCTTTTCTTGGAAACACAAATTTAAAAATAGCTAAAAATTTAAAAGAAAATATATCTTACATTGATTTACAAGATATGTTAACTTTTGACCGAGCAGAATTTGAAAAAACAATT
>CAXYUO010000215.1:0-4393 GCA_964292185.1 uncultured Frigoriflavimonas sp. | reverse complement strand
TCGATTTCGGTTTGCAAAAGTATAAAACATTTTCATAACCACCAAACCTTTTTCTATTAAATTTAAAAAAAGTTTTTTAGTATAATATGATCTACTTCGCTCCGCAACGTATTCCGTATTGGGATTGCAAAGATAGGAATGTTTTTCTTATTAGCAAATTTATTCTAAATAATAATTAAAAAAATATGAAATATACAATTTTAATTAATTCAAAAGACTAGTAATCATTATGTTGCAATACAACTGACAAGTAATCTCCTAATGATTTTTCTATAGAAATGATGTCTCCTGACTTTAAATTGATGCCTCCAACTCCACTATTATCACTTTTAACTTGAAAAGCTGATATTAAAAAGTATTTAATTTTCTGCTCAACATTGTAAGAAAGTTTTATACTTGAGCCAAAAAGATGTCGTGTAGATAATGTATAATTTTCTCCAGGTGATAATTTCAATGTTAAAAACGATTCTGGCTTTAGTACAATTTTAGTATTATTCCACAATAATTTCTGAGAACGTTTAGAAGTGCTAATCAAAACTATCGTGTTATTATCTTCTGAAAATGATTTTTTTTCTAAATAATATAGATTTAATTTAAAATGTGAAGGGTCTAACTTGTTTGTTTTTTCATCTAATGTTAAAAATGGTTGGTAGGCAAATGCATTTGCTCCAACTTCTTTAGCTTTCTTATATATTAAATTAAATGTTTCTATTGGATTTTCTGAATTGCCTTGTATTTCTATTTCTGCTAAAAACTGTGCTTCTGGATTTTCTTTTTCTATTCTGTATAAAAACTTATCTGTATTAGTATGTGTAGTTTCAATTTTATTAAAAACTACATTTTGAGCTTGTACACAATTTATAGATATATATAGTAGTGTTGAAAAAACCTTGAAAACAATTTTGGAATTTCTATTGGAACGCAATATTGTGCAGCCCGACTTGAACGGAGCTCTTTTTGTGGAACGGAGTGGAGCAAAAAAGCGGGAGTGGAAGGCGGAAAAGCTGCCCAAATAAAAAAATATAACATTATGTAGAATGTAATTTAATTTGTTTTTCATTTATTTGATTTTAAAATTTCTACACAATCTTTTAAGCTGTTTTCCCATCTTTTTGGTTCTATTTGATAATCTTTCTCGATTTTATCTAAAGACATAGTGCTTCTTATAGGTCTTTTTGCTGGTGTTGGATATTCTTTTGTGGTAATTGGATTGATTTTGATTGATGATTTTGAAAATTCTGCAATTTTTTCCGCAAATGTGCACCAATTGGTTTCTGGATAATTGGAAAAATGATAAATTCCGAATTTTTTTTTAGGATATTCTACAATTTTCATGATTGCTTCTGCTAAATCGTTTGCGTTGGTGGGTTGTCCGAATTGATCTGCAACTACATTGAGCTCTTTTTTTGTTTCAAATAAATTTAACATTGTTTTTACAAAATTTTTGTTGAATTCTGAATACAACCAAGAAGTTCTGAGAATTATCGTGTTTTTATTATTCTCTAATGCTTGATTTTCTCCTTGCAATTTTGATTCGCCATAAATACTTTGAGGATTTGTGAAATTATCTTCATCATAGGAAATTTGGGTGTCTCCATCGAAAACATAATCTGTAGAAACATGAATGAGGATTGCTTTTACTTTTGCACAAGCTTCGGCAAGATTTGCAACGCCATTTGTATTTACAGCAAAAGCTTTATCTTTTTCGGTTTCTGCTAAATCTACAGCTGTATATGCTGCAGCATTGATGCAATAATTCGGTTTGTGCTCATTAAAATAATTCAAAACAGCTTCTTTATCCGTAATATCTAGTTCAGACGAATCTGCAAATAGAAATTCATAGTCCCAATGAAAATTTGGTGCAATTTTTTGAAAGCAATTTCCTAGTTGTCCGTTTGCTCCTGTAATTAAAATTTTATTTGTCATATATATAGGTTAGAATAAATTTAAAATAACATTGAATGAATTTTTCATCAATATTAAATTAAACTTTGAATTGAATTATTTAATTGTGTTTGTTTTTACAGAATTATTTTGTCTTCTAAGAAATTCTACTCTTGTTTTGAAATCTTTTTGATCTAGCGTTAATAAATATTTTTGAAATAATTCTTTAACTTCTTCTGGTTGTGGTTCAGATTTTCTGGTTTTCATATTAAAATAAATAATATTCATCCAAAGTACGGCATTGATGGTTTTGCCATCTTCATTTTTCATTATTATTTCTATTTTAGAAATTCTATCAGATATTTCTATCGTTTTGCTGGTAATTATTACTTTAGAATTGTAGCGAACTTCTTTTAAATAAGCAATTTCATTTTGAATAGTGATCCAAGTACATCCCGTTTTTCTAGAATATTCTTCGTAAGTGAAACCGTAGAAAGATTCTACATGATCTTCTCTTGCATTGAGCATGTATTCTATATATTTCACATTATTCAAATGCCCTATTGGATCGCAATCACTAAATCTGATTTTTGCGGTAGATGATATTTCTTTTTCCATTTAACAAAAATAAAAAAACCACCCCGATTTGGGATGGTTTATTATAGAAACTATTGAAAAATTTATAGCCCTAATTCTTTTTTTACTGCTGCAGTTGCATCTGGACCAGCTTTGAAAATAAATGCGTTGCTGTTAGAATCCATTACGAATTCATAACCTGCTGCTGTAGCTACTTTTTTCACTGCTGCATTAAATTTTGCTTCTATTGGAGCAAATGCTGCATCTTGTTTAGCATATAATTCTTTTTGAGCGTCTGTTCTCAATTTTTCTAAACCGTCTGACAATTTTTGCATTTCTGCTTCTCTTGTTTTATTGGTTTCTGGAGTTTGAGTAGCTGCTTCTTTAGAGTATTTTTCATACAAAGCTTGTGCAGACTCTCCTTGTTTTTTTATTTCAGCTGCTTTTGCTGTAGAATATGCTTCTAGTTGCTGATCTGCTTTTTTCTTTTCTGGCATTGCATTCAAAACTGCTGCTACATCTAATGTTGCAACTTTTTGAGCTTTCATTCCTATAGATGCAAACATGATGATGGCTGCAAATATTACGCTTAATTTTTTCATAATTGAGATTAAATATTAAAGTTGTTTTTGTTTTATATTAAAGTTTATTTACTTTTATTTTGATTTAGATTTTTTATCATTTCCATCTGTTCCTTTTAATAATAGATTCAATACTTTTTCTGTATAATCAAATCTGCTATTCAAGAAAATCACACTCACGTTATTGCTTTTATCAATTACTATGCCTAAACCATTTTTTTCGGAAACTGTTCTTATGGCATTCCAAATTTGATCTTGAAAAGGCTGCGTAAGATTACTTCTTAGATTTTCTATTTCTCCATTGGTTCCAAAACGCAAACTGATGGTTGTTTTTATATTTTTATCTAAATCTGTTACTTCTTTTTCTCTTTGGCGAAGCTGATCTCCTATTAAAAGTACTTTTTCATTTTCAAAAGCAGATTTTTTTCGTTCGTATTCAGATTGTAAATTTTGAATATCCGATTGCCAAGTTGCAACTTGTGCGTTTAATCTTGTTTCTGCTTCTTTATATTGCGGTAATTTATTTAGAATATAATCTGTATCTACTACTCCAATTTTTTGAGCGTTTGCAAAATTTAATATCCCCAAAAAGGCGAATAAAAAAGCAAATTTAAAAAATATTGTTTTCATATATAGATATTTAAAATGTTTAATATCATTTGTATTCGTTTAAATTCATTCGCTTTTATAAGCAAAATTTATTCTAAACGATGTTATGATTATAAAGATTGATTCATCAAGAAGTGGGTTTTCCATCCAGAAGGTTCTGTACTAAAGCTTGGTTTATCAAAACCATAAGCAAAATCGAAACCAATTAATCCAAATGCTCCCATGTAAACTCTAACTCCTACTCCAATAGATCTTTTTAATTGGAAAGGGTTATAATCTGACCATTTATTCCAAACATTTCCACCTTCTAAGAAAGTTAATGCATAAATTTTCGCTGTTTGGTTTAATGAAATTGGATATCTCAATTCCATTGCAAATCTATTGTAAATAGTACCTCCACCTAAAGGTGTTACATCTGTACTTTCTCCACCATAAGTGCTTGCATTTTCATAACCTCTTAATGGAATTAATTCTCTACCATCATATCTACCACCGAAAAGTCCGGTTCCACCTACATAAAATCTTTCGAAAGGTGGCGCTCCTAAATCTTTATTATAGCCATCCATGAAACCCATTTCTGCAGTGGTTCTCATTACTAATTTTCCAAGAATCTCGTTGTAAGTATCAGATTTGAATTTAAATTTAAAAAACTCCATTGTTTTGTACTTTTCTTCTTGAGAAAGTGTGGTATAATCTTTATTATTGAATAAAGTAATTCCTTTACGTATCCATGCGTCTATGTA
>CAXYUO010000214.1:0-4401 GCA_964292185.1 uncultured Frigoriflavimonas sp. | reverse complement strand
CACCATGACAGACATTTTAGTAATCGGTTCAGGTATTGCAGGATTGAGTTTTGCGTTAAAGACCGCACAACAATTTCCGGATAAAAAAATTGTAATTCTCACCAAAGCCAGCGAAGACGAAAGCAATACCAAATACGCACAAGGTGGTTTAGCCGTTGTTACCAATTTCGATAACGATACTTTCCAAAAACATATAGATGATACCATGCTTGCAGGAGATGGCGAAAATGATTTGGAAATTGTGAAAATGGTGATTAGCGAAGGTCCAAAACGCTTTCAAGAATTGGTAGATTGGGGAACACAATTCGACAAAGAACACGATGGCGAATATAAACTCGGCAAAGAAGGTGGACATACAGAAAATCGCATCGTTCATCACAAAGATATTACCGGTTTTGAAATCGAAAGAGCACTTTTGGCAACCGTAGAAAAATCTAAAAATATAGAACTTTTTGCCCATCATTATGTGGTAGATCTCATCACAGAACATCAAGTTCCGGGAAGAGAAGTGGATTATGAAAACAATTCTTGTTATGGCGCTTATGTTTTAGATCAAAAAGCCGATGTCATCAAGAAAATTACCGCAAAAATTACTTTGGTTGCAACAGGAGGAGCAGGTCATGTTTACAAAAATTCTACCAATCCTGTAATCGCAACAGGAGACGGAATCGCCTTTGTACACCGTGCTCGTGGAAAAGTTTCCAATATGCAATACTACCAATTTCACCCAACCGCTTTGTACGCAAAATTACCTGGAATGCTTTTTCTAATTTCCGAAGCTGTTCGTGGAGATGGAGCAAAACTAAGACTTCAAAATGGCGAAAAATTCATGCAAAAATATGATGCAAGAGAAGAATTGGCTTCCCGAGATATTGTTGCAAGAGCGATAGATAATGAAATGAAAATTTCTGGAGATTCCTTTGTGGGATTGGATTGTCGAGCAATGGAACATCAAAAATTCAAAGATCATTTCCCTAATATTTTGCAAAAATGTTTGGATGAAGGTACCAATCCTTTCGAAGATTTAATTCCCGTAGTTCCGGCTTGTCATTATTTAATGGGCGGAATTGACACTGATAAACACGGACAATCGAGTATAAAAAATCTTTTCGCAGTTGGAGAATGTACCAATTCTGGTTTGCACGGAGCCAATCGTTTAGCAAGTAATTCTTTGCTCGAAGGTTTGGTTTTCGGACACAATGCAGCCATGAAAACCGTAGAATTATTGCAAAAAAACGATTTTAACTAC
Organism: uncultured Frigoriflavimonas sp.; assembly: GCA_964292185.1. Lineage (GTDB taxonomy): Bacteria > Bacteroidota > Bacteroidia > Flavobacteriales > Weeksellaceae > Frigoriflavimonas. Next base: position 3,152 of record CAXYUO010000214.1, on the reverse strand, counting down.
GAACATTTAGACGCAATTCCCGATTGGAATGAAGAAGGAATGAAAGTCTTGGTAGTACTCGTTATGATTTCATATCTCCGCAAACAATTGCAAGAATTAATGAGCGATATGGTCGGAATTGTAAGAAGCAACGACCGTTTGAAAATTGCAAAAACCCGCCAAAAAGAACTATTTCTACAAGTAACAGAATTGTACAACAAGGCAAAAATTTCGCCTCAACTTTCAGAATTAAGAAATCTGATGAATGTATCTTACCTCATCATCAAAAATTCTATCGCGATGAAAGAAAACAAAGGCGCATTTTTCAATAAAGATTTTGCAAGAACGAAGGTATAGTTGTCATTGCGAGGAGTTGCGAGAAACGAAGCAAAGCAATCTCAACCATTAGAATTTGGGCGCCAATTTCCGCCTTCCACTCCCGCTTTTTTGCTCCTCCGCCAAATGGCGGATCCACAAAAAGAGCTCCGTTCAAGTCGGGGCGCAAAGTGGAGCATTTTATAAAAAGTATTTATCAATAGAAAATTAATTCAACCTCATGAAACTTTCACCAATAATTTCCGTCGAAGAATTTTCAGAAATTCAAAACCAAGAAAATTTAATCCTAATTGAAGCAGGAAATAGCAATAATTCCAGAGAAATCTACGAACAAAACCATCTAAAAAACGCTTTCTATTTAGATTTGAACCAAGATCTCGCCGAAATTCCAGCAGATGCAAAATTTGGAGGAAGACATCCATTACCGAAAATCGAAAATTTCGCAGCATCATTAGAAAAATTAGGAGTTTCCAAAGAAAGCAGATTCATCATTTACGATAGAAATTTCGGTGCAAATGCAGCAGCAAGATTATGGTGGATGTTGAGGTCGGTTGGTTTAGAAAAAGTACAAGTTTTAAACGGAGGATTCCAAATTGCTGAAAAATTTGGAATAGAAACAAGCACAGAAATTCCTATTGCTAAAATTTCAGAAAATTTAGAATTAACTTCCTGGAATTTGCCCACAAAAAATTTAGAAGAAATTAAAAGTGATTCTCAAAATCCAGAAAAACTAATCATCGATGTTCGAGAAAACGCAAGATACAACGGAGAAACAGAACCGATAGATTTGGTTGCGGGTCATATTCCAAATGCGATCAACATTCCCTTCAAAGAAAATTTAAACGAAGATGGAACTTTCAAAAATCCAGAAAATTTAAAAGAAATCTACGAAAAATACTTAGAAAATTACCAATCAGGAAATATTACAATCCATTGTGGATCGGGAGTCACGGCTTGTCATACCATTTTAGCCATGGATTACGCAGGATTTGAAATTCCAAATTTATATGTTGGTTCTTGGAGCGAATGGAGCAGAAATAATTTAGAAATAGAAACGAAATAATATGAAAATTTTAGCATTAATACTTGTAATTATTGGTTCAACATTTAAAGCTCAAGTTATAAAAGATACGATTTTTGGCAAACCAAAATTTGTGAAAGAGTATGTGCTTTTTTTAAACGAGTCTGGTCCGTTTACTTTTATGCGAGGAGATAGTGAATATGGACATGCAGTAATGATGATTCCAAAATTTTTGCGATCGAACATGAGTAGAAGTTGGTTTTCGACAAATTTTTGCAGATACACTAATAACGAAACTAAGTATGATCATGATGGAAGAATGACAAAAGAAACCTGGTTTTACAGGTCTGGTCGATTAATAAATGCAGTTGATTATAAGTACGATGATTTATCAAGACTTAAAACTGTCGTGGAAAACGACAAATATTCTACAGACAAGAAAACTTACATTTACCAGGGAAAAAGCAACAAAATTCATTTCATTGAGGATTATAAAAAGTTAACAAAATACGGAATTGAAGCATTTAAAGATATGTCTGATTGGGATGAAGAACAATTAACAATTAAAAATGTTGCAAATAATGAAATCCCTTATGAATCTAGGTTTGATGCTAAAACAAAAACAGATAGCATTTTTGAAATTACAAACAAAAAATATATCCCTTTAGAAAATAATAGTTATACGAGAATTCAAGATTCGGTTTTTTATAGAAAATTAAAAAGATTAAAAATATACAATGACGAATATAATGTGATAGAAGAAAAAATTTTTAATTTTGAAGATGATCTTTATAATTTAAAAACTACACTAACTGACCATAAGAAATTTGAATATGATGAAAAAGGAAGGGTATTAAAACAAATCAATTTCAATGATGGAAATAATTACTCCTACATTATTAACGCAGCAGGTAAAGTGCTTTCTGAAGAGAAAACTCAAGGTTTTGGAAAAACTTATTTCACAACCTTTAAGTATGATGATAAAGGTAAAATATTAGAAAAAACTCATAACTATGATAACAGAATTTCTCATCAAGAAAAGTATGAATACGAAGGTAATTACATAAAAAAACTTACTTATTCAGAATCTTTTGGAATTGATGGAAAAGAATTAAGAACATCAATAATAACTTTCAAATACAAATTCGACAAGCAAAAAAATTGGACAGAATGCATTAAAAATGTTGATGGAAAAGATTTATATCTTTGGAAAAGAGAAATACAGTATTATAAATAAATTTTTTATATGCTCGAAAAAACCGACCCACAATACAAAAACTGGATTGTAGATTTAAAAACAAAAATCCAGCTAAGCCAAATAAAAGCTGCCATCAAAGTAAATTCTGCTTTGATAGAGTTGTACTGGGATTTGGGCAAAGAAATCTCCGAAAGATCATTTGAAAATTCTTACGGTTCTGGATTTTTCAAACAATTAAGCAAAGATTTACGAGAAGAATTTCCGCAAATTAAAGGTTTCTCTGAAAGAAACTTGAAATACATTAAAAAATTCTATCTATTTTATAATCAAGAAGTTGGAAATCTCCAACAACTTGTTGGAGATTTCAAAAATGAAGAATTATCAAATTTCCACCAACTTGGTGGAGATTTAGAAAGTGACGAAAACTCAATTCGTCAAAAAGTTGTTGCCGATTTCAAAACTGAAGATTTTTTACAAAATTTATTAGCCTTGTCAAGGTTTTAAACCTTGACAAGGGTCTCATTACACACAACTTTTTTAAAAATAAACTATGAATAAACCACCCTACATTACCCAAGAAAATTTAGATATTTTTATTAAATCTGCTTTATTAGAAGA
>CAXYUO010000213.1:0-4455 GCA_964292185.1 uncultured Frigoriflavimonas sp. | reverse complement strand
TATTGCCATCGATTCTTATAGCTGAAAAAACGGGAGGAGTTTGCATTATATCTCCTCTAAATTTTTCTAATGCTTCTACAATTTGCGTTTCTGTAATTTGAGAATAATCTGTGATTTCTATTTCTGGTTGTTCTGTATCATAAGAAATAGTTTGTGCGCCGATTTTTATCTCTACTAAATATTCTTTTGGAGCATTTTGAATTTCTGATATTCTTTTGGTGAATTTTCCGGTGCAAATTATTAATAAACCTGTTGCTTTTGGATCTAAAGTTCCTGCATGACCAATTTTAATTTTTTTTGGAAGTCCGAATTCGTTTTTCAGTTTGTATTTTAGTTTGTTTACAGCTTGAAAACTCGTCCAATCCAAAGGTTTGTCGAGGAGAATTATTTGTCCTTCAAGGAAATCTGTATCTGTCATTTTTAAAAACTAAATTAGTAAAAATTTCTACTTTATAAATCCCTGTCATTGCAAGGAATGAAGCAATCCTATCAACAGATTGCTTCGTTCCTCGCAATGACAATATGAACGGAAGGTATAAACAAAATTAAAGCGAAGGCTTATATTGAAGTTTACGAACGCAGTTCAAGATGCCCAAATAAAATTATTTAAACCAAGTAAAATAAACCAACAACACAATTCCAACAACAATTCTGTACCAACCCCAAGGTTTGAAACCGTATTTATTCAGCAATCCGATGAAGGATTTTATGGCGATTAATGCAACTATGAAAGCAACGGCATTTCCTATAAAAAACAATAAAATATGATGATTATCTGCCATTATCATTTCGTAACCTTTTGCTGCATTTGCTGTTCCTTTTCCCCAAGTTTTTACAAAAATGGAGTATACCGTAACTGCCAACATAGTAGGAACAGCAAGGAAAAATGAAAATTCTGCAGCTGCTTTTCGGGTTAAACCTTGCGTCATACCACCAATTATGGATGCTGCACTTCTGCTTGTTCCAGGCATCATTGCGAGACATTGCCAAAAACCGATAATCACGGCTTTTTTGATGGTCATATCTTTTTCGTCGTCTATTTTTGGATTTTTGAACCAAGAATCTGCGAATAATAAAACGATACCACCAAGAACTAAAACTGATGAAATTGCAATTTGATTTCCTAAAATAGCTTCAATTTTATCATCAAATAAAAATCCTAATCCTAAAGCTGGAAGAACTGCGAAAGCGAGTTTATAATAAAATTTTAGATTAGAAAAATCAAAAAACTTATTCCAATAAGCTGCTACAACCGCTAAAATTGCCCCAAATTGTATAGAAACTTGAAACATTTTGAAGAATTCTGTTTCCTCCATTCCCATCAAATTGGCGGTAAAACCCATGTGTGCTGTTGAAGAAATAGGTAGGAATTCTGTAAGACCTTCTATAATTGCAATGATGATTGCGTGAAGTAAATCCATTTATTATTGATGTTGCTTATTAAAAAAACTTTGAATACTTCGAATCTTCGATTTGTCAAAGATTTAAACTTTGGCTTCGCCGAATCTTCGATTTGACAAAGTGGAAAAAATATTGAAATTAAATTTATTTTTTTGGTCTTTTCATAATTGCATAAACTTCTACAACGAAACCAGCAATTACAAGAAAAGGTGCAATTCTTATTCTTCGGATAGAGAAAATATCTTGATTCCATGAATTTGGATCAAATTTTCCGTCTATTGTATTTGCATCTGCTCCCATCATCAAGATAAACCCTAAAAATATTAATGCAAGACCAATAAGCATCCATTTATAATTTTCTTTACCGAAATAAAAAGTAGATTGATCTGTAGAAATTTCTTCTTTACCATAATCTGTAGAAGAAAATTGTTTTGTTTTTTTTGCCATTTTAAGAATAATAAAGATCGTCTAAATTTGCTCTTAGGAATCTCCATGTTGCAAAAATTGTACTGATAACTGTGATGAAAACACCAATTCCGATAACACCCAAAACCAACCAAAGGTATTGAGAATTGTCTTGTACGAAAGGAGTTTGAATGGTTTTTGTGAAAAAATACCAAACACCAAATAGTGCTAATAAACCTATGAAAGCTCCGATTATACCTAGAACTACAGCCTGCTTAATAAATGGCATCAAGATGAAACTTCTTCTCGCTCCAACCAATTGCATTGTTTTGATAATGAATCTTTTAGAGAATATTTTTAATCTTATAGAGTTATTTATTAAAACCATTGCTAGAATAAGAAATAAAATAGAAAAGGCAAGGATCCATTTCAAAATTTTGTTTAAGCTGCTGTACACTTTTTGATTATTAGAATCGTTTTTCACAGATTTCACTCCAGAAACACTTGCAATTTCTTTCAATGCACTATTAATTTTTGTAGAATCTATAAATTCTTCTTTCAAAGAAACTTCTACAGATGCAGGAAAAATGCTACTCTCAAAAAGAGCATCGCTATCAATACCTAAACTATTTTTTGCTTCTATGGTTGCTTCGTCTCTAGAAATGTATTTTACTTTTTGTACAGATGGCAAAGTTTTTATCTTTTCTACTGCTTCTGCTTCCAAATTTGCAATTTTTGCAGAATCTTGTGGTGCATAGTTTTCATCAAAATATGCATTTACTACCAATTGCTCTTTTAGATAATCCGAATACTTTTGTGCATTCAATAAAATAATTCCAAATAAACCTACAAGAAATAAAACCAACGCAATACTTACTACAACCGTAATATTGCTTGATCTAAGTCTTTTTCTGTTAAAATCTTCAGTTGTTTTTGCCATTAAATAAATAATTTTGTCAAAAATAGAAAAAATCTTCCGAAATTGCGGAAGAATTATAATAAACTACTGTTAATTAAATCTTAAATAAATTGAGTGTACGTGCAAAAAAGCATTTAGGTCAGCATTTTTTAAATGATGAGAATATTGCTGAGAAAATTGTAGAAAGCCTGAGCGAAACTGGCTACGAGAATATTATTGAAGTAGGACCAGGAACTGGAGTGCTCACAAAATACCTTTTGAAGAAGGGATTTCCGCTATTTTTGGCAGAAATAGATACAGAATCTATAGATTATTTAAAAGAAACTTATCTAAATATAAGTGATGATCATTTTATTGGTGATTTCTTAAAAACAGATTTTTCATTTAATAATGAGAAGCAAATTGCTATAATTGGTAATTTTCCTTATAATATTTCTTCTCAAATTTTATTTAAAATAATTGATAATTACCAAATTGTACCAGAAATGGTTGGTATGTTTCAAAAAGAAGTTGCAGAAAGAACAGCTGCAATACCAAGAACGAAAGCTTATGGAATTTTATCAATTCTAGTTCAAGCTTATTATGATGTGGAATATCTTTTTACGGTGCACGAAAATGTTTTCATACCACCTCCAAAAGTGAAATCTGGCGTTATAAAATTAACTAAAAACGTAAAAGAAGGATTGAAAGGCAATGAAGTACTTTTCAAACAAATTGTGAAAGCAGGATTTAACCAAAGAAGGAAGAAATTATCTAATTCTTTAAAGGTTTTGGGAATACCAGAGGTTTTGTTGGAACATGAATTTATGACAAAAAGAGCAGAGGAATTGAGTGTAGCAGATTTTATAATGTTTACCAATTTGTGGAAGGAGAATTTAGATTAAAAATAATCGACAAAAAAAACACTAAAAAATTCAAATTTGTAAAAAGCATTTTTAAATCAACAATCTATTATTTTTGCTCCACCCAAACCAAATTCTCAATCTCAAAACCCAAAGATTTCGCTTTGTCTAAAAATCTTTGTTTGTAATTTTCTGGTATCGTTTTTTCTCGTGATAAAATCCACATATAATCTTTGTTTTTACCTACAACCAATGCGTATTTGTAATTTTCATCAATATCAATCACATTATAAGAACCCCAAATTGGCTTGAAAAAAGACACTTTTAATTCTGCAATATTGGGGTTTTTTACAAATTTCGCTTCGCCAATTGATTCTTTCCACTCGTTTTTCACGTAATCGTAACCGCGATTTTCTACTTTGATGTTCCCTTTTTCGTTTTTAGAATAAGTTGCTGTAACTTGATTTAGATTTTTTTCAAAACGGAAATCAAATCGTGCAATCTCGTACCATTTTCCAAGATATTTATCCGCTTGAAAATTAGTAACAGCTTCTGCACCATTTGGCAAACCAATGGAACAGGAATTTAAAAGCAAAACTGCTGCTATTCCTAAACCAAGACTCAAAGATATTTTACGTATATTTTTCATTTTATAATATTAAAACATTATTGTCCGATATAATTTTTTTACATCGTAATTTATTTTTATCTATTTGATTTACTTGTAGTTATGTTTTAAGTTTCTGAGTTTCTGAAAAACAAGCCATTAAAACAATGCTAATTGTTCTGCATTTTGTTTGTCAATTCTCCAATCTCTTTCTGGGTTTTCCAAAAATTTTAGCAAATTGAGATTGATGGATAAATGTATTTTACAAAAACTTTCCAAAT
>CAXYUO010000212.1:0-4537 GCA_964292185.1 uncultured Frigoriflavimonas sp. | reverse complement strand
TACGGTTCATGGTTGGGTTTTTGATATTCATACTGGAAATTTGATAGATTTGAGTATTAATTTTTCAAAACTTTTAGACAATATTATGGAAATATATCATTTGGATTAATTTTCAAAATCTATATTTAATAAAAAAACAAAATTCAATTCTTAAAAATCATTTATTTTTTTGTACCTTTTTAGCTCAAAATAATTTATCATTTTCTAATATTCAATTCAATGAAAAAATGCGTGCTGCTTCTACTACCAATTTTACTATTTTCTTGTAAAGAAAATACTTCTATTCGAAAAAACGCAGATTCTCCAAATGATGAAAAAAATGTAGTTGAAAAAATAGATCAAAAATCTTCAGATCCATTTCAGAAAACCTATAGAACAGACGCAGGAATGGTAGAAGATATTTATAATCAACTGATTGTAAATGATAAAAACCTTACTAAGCTTGACAATCAAATAAAAAATTTGAACATAAAAACATCAGAAACTATTGCAAAATACGAAAGTATTCTTTCTAATTCTGATAATTATTATAGTAATGCAAAAGAAAAATCTGCAAATTTTAGCGATTCTTTACTTCAAAAAAGAGTAGATAGTATTTTGGTAAATAGTGCAGAAAAATACAATATTAAAACGGCTAATGTGAAAAACCACATTGCTGCAGCAAAAAGCAATATTGCTATCATTAATGATAGATACAACGTTTTCAAAATCTATAAAACGCTTCCAGAAATTGAAAAATATCAAAATAACAATTCTTTTGATCTAAAAAGTCTCAATTCATTGATGACGGAACAAAACAAAGTTTTGAGCGAACTGCAAAAAGCAAAATAATCTATACGCTTGCCAAAGAAATTTCGCTATGAGAAGCGTGATGCACCACAATTCCATTTTCTAGAACCAACAATTGTGGACTTTGATGGGTAACTTCCAATTGATCTGCAATTGCATTAGAAATATCTCTGTGATTTATTAAATCTAAAAAGTAATAAGACAATTCATTTTCAGAATTTTTTACTTCATTTTCAAATTTTGAAAGTACCATTTTGCTGATATGGCATCTTGTAGAATGCTTGAATATAACTACTTTTTTAGTTTTCGATTCTTCGATTGCATTATTCAAATCGTCCATAGTTTCTAATGCTTTCCAGAAACTTTTTGAAGCTTCTGCATCATTTTTACCAAATATATTTTTGAAAAAACTCATAATTTTAAATTTAATTTTTAAAATTAAATAAAAAATTCATTCTTTTAGCTATTTTTTATTAAATACTTCATTTTGTAGAAAAAGTGCAGTACTTTTTGTAATTTTGAGAAATTATTATAATTAAAAATCCCTTATGAAGAAAGCCCTTATTGTTGTAGATGTACAAAACGATTTTTGCGAAAATGGTAGTTTAGCAGTACCAAATGCAAACGAAATTATTCCATTTATTAATCTTCTGATGGAAGAAAATAACTACGATGAAATAATTTTTTCTCAAGATTGGCATCCAGAAAATCATAAATCTTTTGCATCTAATAACGGAAAAAAAATAGGCGAAACCATCACTTTAAACGGTGGAAAACAATTTATGTGGCCAAATCATTGTGTTCAAAATTCTTTTGGAGCAGAGTTTCATAAAGATTTAAACCAAGAAAAAGCAACACACATTGTTCAAAAAGGAAAAAATGTAGAAATAGATAGTTATAGCGCTTTTCAAGACAACAATCATTTTGCGAAAACAGATCTTGCAGATTATTTAAAATATAATGATATAGAATTGGTAGAAATCGTTGGTCTTGCACTAGATTATTGCGTAAAATACACTTGTATAGATGCTGTATCAAACGGATTTATCACTTGTTTGCACTTCAATGGAACTCGTGCTGTAAACATAAAACCAGATAGTGGAAAAGATACAATTTACGAATTGCTGCAAAATGGAGTAACAATTTTGGGCTAGAATTTCTAAAATTTTTAAATAAAAAAACTTTAACATGTCAAAAATTTTAAACCACAAATCGAAGATTGACTTCGTCTAACCACTTTGTTATGTTTCACTGATTCATTTAAAAATATATAAAACAGAAGTAAAAGTAACAAAATCAAACTGCTAAAAATGGAGTTCAAAAGTTAAAATAAGTTTGAAAATATTTGACTTTCAACTTTTTTTATCTTTTTCAGTCTAAAAAACATCTGCTTTTATGGTTAATTCTTCACATTTTATTTTTTGTCATGAACTAAAAAAAACTACAATTTCAACAATTGTAGTTTTTCTATTTTTAAATCTTCCGACTTCAAACCTCGGACTTCAAGCTTCTTAAAGCATCTTCAAATTATTCACTTCTAATTCTGTAAGAATTCTCCAATGTCCACGTTTGATGTTTTTCTTTGTAAGTCCTGCAAACATTACTCTATCCATAATTTCTACTTCGTAACCTACCTTTTGGAAGATTCTACGAACAATCCTATTCCAACCTAAATGCAATTCTATTCCAATTTCATTTTTCGGTTTTCCTTCTATATAAGAAATGTGATCTACAGTTGCAATTCCTTCATCCAAACGAATTCCATCTTTTATAGCTTGCAAATCTTCTCTATCCAATTTTTTATCTAAAGTGACTTGATATATATTTTTAGTCGTGAAAGATTGATGCGTCATTTTTTTCAACATCAATGCATCATTCGTTAATAAAATCACACCTAAAGATGTTCTATCTAATTTTCCAACTGGTGATAATTTGTAAGGTGAAGCATTTGCCACCAATTCTGTAACCGTTTTTGTGGCTTTATCGTCTTTTGTGGAAGAAATATAGCCTTTTGGTTTATTCAAAAGTACATAAACTGGCTTTTCTGGAACTATTCCTTGTCCATCAAAAATAACTCTATCTGTTTTATGAACTTGGTAACCCATTTCTGATATCGTCTTTCCGTTTACCGTTACCAAACCTTGAAGGATGAGTTCATCTGCTTCTCTTCTACTGCACATTCCAGAATTTGCAATAAATTTATTTAAACGAATAGTATCTTTCGGAACTTCTTTTGAAATTTTTTCTAATCTTCTTTTTTGTACAAAAGATCTTGTTTTTTCTGCGTCTTCTTTCTTTTTATCAAATGGTTTTTTAAATTCCTTTTTAGGAGCAGGTTTACTTGGTCCATAATCACTTTTTCCTTTATATCCAGAAACTTGGATTGCGCCTCTACTTCCTGATTTTTTTTGAGCTCCACCTTTTGTTTTGAAACCACCTGGTTTCTTAGATTTGTCGTTATTCTTATTATCTCTACTCATGCTCTCTTATTTTTTGCAAAGATATGAAAATCAAAGCGCAAAGAAATTGATTTGATGCCAAATATTCCAATTTTAATAATAATTTTGTAAAAAATATGAAATGATAGAATTTTTAGATATAAACCATACCGCGATAAATGATTATTTGAAAGAAAATCAACCCAGTTTATTGTTGATAATAACAGATGAAAACACACATGAACATTGTCTACCATTGCTTCTTTCAAATTTAGAAACAGAAATTCCGTTTGAAATAATTGAATTAGATGCAGGAGAAGAAAATAAAACTTTTGAAAATGTAGGTATTATTTTAGAAGTTTTTTCTGAATTTCAAGCAGATAGAAAAGCATTGGTTATCAATCTTGGTGGTGGTGTAATTACAGATTTGGGAGGTTTTGTAGCTAGTATTTACAAAAGAGGAATAGATTTCATCAATATTCCTACATCATTATTAGCAATGTGCGATGCTTCTATCGGTGGAAAAACGGGTGTAGATTTGCTTCATTTAAAAAATTTAATAGGAAGTTTTGCTCTTCCAAATAGAATTTTTGTGGACACTCATTTTTTAAAAACATTGCCACAAAAAGAATTGATAAGTGGTTTCGCAGAAATGCTAAAACATGGTTTGATAGCAGATAAAAAGCATTGGGAAAATTTAATTTCAATTCCTATTATTAATGCTGATACGATTTCAATTTTTATTCAAGATTCTATGTTGATAAAGCAAAATGTTGTAAATCAAGATTATAAAGAGCAGAATTTGCGAAAAATTTTAAATTTCGGACATACAATTGGTCATGCTGTAGAAAGTTTATTTCTAAAAAACAATAATCCAATTCCGCATGGAGAAGCTGTTGCAATTGGTATGATTTGCGAAACGCATCTGTCTTTTTTAGAAAACCATATCAATATTGAAATTACGAATATTATCATTAATAATATTAAAAAATATTTTCCAATAAAGAATTTACCTTTTAATACTACCGATATTTTTGAGTTGATGAAAAATGACAAGAAAAATAAAAATTCTAAAATTCTTTTTTCTTTAGTAGATGAAATCGGATCTTGTAAATATGATGTAGTTTGTGAGGAAGCGAATATATTTTCTGCAATAACTTATTATCAAAATTTAAGTTAGTATTTTAAACTTTATACAAGTAGTTGATTTTCAAAGTATTAAATTTTAAAATTGATTATAATATTTCATCATTATTTTATTTTTGAAATTTTTGGCATTCAATTTGTAAGTATTGTTTTCAAATAGCAAT
>CAXYUO010000211.1:0-4561 GCA_964292185.1 uncultured Frigoriflavimonas sp. | reverse complement strand
TCGAAAAAACCATATTCGATCTTCACAGGAAATAGTTGAAAAAGTATTTATAGAAAATCAATCATTTTTTACAAAAATCAGTAACGGAGAAGTTAGTAAATCTATTGCCGAATTGAGAGAAATTGTATGGGCAGAATATTTAAAAGACGAAGTTGAGTTCAATATTTTTTTAATGCAAGATTTATACAAAGTCCTAAAAACTCCAAAACAAATTTTAGACACTTTATTAAATCAAAATATTATCGCGTTAAAAGACAAAGAATTACAAGAAGAAATTATAAAAATTTGTGGAGAATATGCAGGAAGAGTTTATCCTTACATCTACAAAATTGCTTTAAGCAACACCAATTCAAGGCGTTCAAGAGCAGGAAAAACTTTTGAATCAATTATTTACAAAGTTTATGAATGCTTGGGTTATTCTTTCGATTCGCAAGGAAAAGTTGGAAGAAAAACATTTACAGAATTAGGTTTAGGCAAAAAAGTAGATTCAATCTTACCAAGTATAGAAGCATACAAAAAACGCAGAAACAAAACTATTATTGGCACAATGAAGACTTCATTGCGTGAGCGTTGGCAAGAAGTTGCTGAAGAAATTGAAAGAACTAAAATTCCTGAAATTCACTTATTAACAGCAGATGAAGATATTTCTGTGAGTAAGGCTCAAGAAATGAATAATCATAATATTATAATCGTAGTTTATGATTGGATTGCAAATTCTGACAAACTAAAACCTATGAAAAATATCATAAGTTTTGAAGACTATCTATTTGAAGAAATTCCTTCAATTTTAAAATTTTGGGAGAATGAGTAGAAATATAAAAATAATTGACCTTTTTGCTGGAATTGGTGGAATAAGACTTGGTTTTGAAAATGCTTCAAAAGGCAAAATTGATTGTGTTTTCACAAGTGAATGGGACAAATATTCAAAAGAAACTTATCAAGCAAATTATAATAACGAAGAAGTTTTTGGAGACATTACTCAAATCAATGAAAATGAAGTTCCAGAACACGACATTTTATTAGCAGGTTTTCCTTGTCAACCATTTTCACAAGCAGGTTTAAAAAAAGGGTTTTCTGACACAAGAGGAACTTTGTTTTTTGATATTGAAAGATTATTAATCCATAGAAAACCGCAAGCTTTTTTATTAGAAAATGTAAAGCAATTAAGAGGACACGACAAAGGCAGAACATTAAACACTATTTTATCACACTTAAAAAAAATTGGTTACAACAATGTTCAATACAAGGTTTTACGAGCAAGAGATTTTGGACTGCCACAAAACCGAGAAAGAATTTATATTGTTGGCTTTTTAGATGATTCCATTAAATTTGAGTTTCCAAAACCAACATTTCAGGAAACTAAAGTTGGAAATATATTAGAAGAAAACGTAGATGAAAAATATACAATCTCGGATAAGCTTTGGATTGGACACCAACGCAGAAAACAAGAAAACAAGCTAAAAGGTAAAGGATTTGGTTATGGAATAGTTAATGAAAATTCGGAATATACAAATACACTTTCTGCAAGGTATTATAAAGATGGTAGTGAGGTATTAATTCAACAAAAAGATAAAAACCCAAGGAAATTAACACCAAGAGAATGTGCGAGATTGCAAGGATTTCCAGATACATTTAAAATTCCTGTTTCTAATACACAAGCATATCGGCAATTTGGCAATAGCGTTCCTGTAAAAGTTGTAGAAAAAGTTGCAGAACAGATGATGAAACATTTGGAAATAATAGATAACTAAAAATAAATTAAAAAAAATAAATTAATCTAAACTAAAAATAAAAAATTATGTCAACAATCAAAGTAGGAATTAACGGATTTGGAAGAATCGGACGTCTCGTTTTCAGAGCAATGGCAGAAAGAGAAAACATCGAAGTAGTAGGAATCAACGATTTGATCGATGTAGATTACATGGCTTATATGCTTAAATACGATTCTGTACACGGACAATTCAACGGTGAAGTTTCTGTACAAGGAAATGACCTTATCGTAAACGGAAAAAAAATAAGAGTTTCTGCAGAAAGAGATCCTAACAATCTAAAATGGAATGAAGTAGGTGCAGAATACATCGTAGAATCTACAGGTTTATTTCTTACCCAAGAATCTGCACAAGCTCACATCAACGCAGGTGCAAAAAAAGTAATTCTTTCTGCTCCACCAAAAGATGATACGCAAATGTTTGTAATGGGTGTAAACCACAAAGAATTAACAAACGACCATACCATTTTCTCTAACGCTTCTTGTACAACCAATTGTCTTGCACCAATAGCAAAAGTAATTCACGATAATTTCGGAATTTTAGAAGGTTTGATGACGACAGTTCACGCAACTACAGCAACTCAAAAAACCGTAGATGGACCATCTGCAAAAGATTGGAGAGGAGGAAGATCAGCTTTGAACAACATTATCCCATCTTCTACAGGAGCTGCAAAAGCAGTAGGAAAAGTAATTCCATCATTGAATGGAAAATTGACAGGAATGTCTTTCAGAGTTCCTACAGTTGATGTTTCTGTAGTAGATTTAACCGTAAGATTAGAAAAACCAACTTCTTACGAAGAAATTTGCCAAGTAATGAAAGTTGCTTCAGAAGGAGAATTAAAAGGAATTTTGGGTTACACAGAAGATGCTGTAGTTTCTCAAGATTTTGTAGGAGAAAAAAGAACTTCCGTATTTGATAAAGATGCAGGAATTATGCTTTCCCCAACATTTGTAAAATTAGTTTCTTGGTATGACAACGAAATGGGATATTCTAATAAATTGACAGATTTATTGGTACATTCTTCAACATTATAAGCAATAAATTTTTAAATATTTTAAAACCTCTGGAGAAATTTGGAGGTTTTTTGTTATTTTTGATAAAAACATCATCTATGATTGAAGGAAAATTACTCGTGAAATTAATTTTTGCATTTATTGTATTTACAATCATCGGAACACTTTCACATGAATTTGGACATTATTTTGTAGCTAAATTTTATGGCGTAGATGCTAAAATTCACTATGGTTATACATCATTTGATCCAAGTTCTTATGAAACACTCTCAAGTCTTTCAGAAAAGCAAAGAATTTTAATAACATTTGGTGGCCCCATTCAAACCATGCTGACTGGAACAATTGGCTTTCTTCTTTTACTTTTAAATAAAAAAACAATATTATCTTTAGAAAAATTAAATGTCAAATTCTGGACTTTTATCTATGTAAGTTTTTTTTGGTTAAGGCAAATTGCCAATTTTGTGGTTGGATTCGTTATATTTTTAATTAATGGAAAATATAGTACTAAAAGTGATGAATCTAAAATATCTCTATTTTATAATCTTCCTGTCTTTTCAATTGGATTAATAACCTCTGTTATTAGTTTTGCACTTGCCTTGAATATAATTTTCAAATTCATACCAATAAAACAGAGGCTTACATTTATTTTAGCAGGATTAATTGGAGGAACTTCAGGATATTTAATCTGGTTGGAATCTTTAGGGGAAATTTTGTTACCATAATTAAAATCAATTTCCCAATTCCTGACAACCGTCACACCAAAAATAAAATCCATTTCCGTAAATTTGGCTTATAAATCCATTCCCAAAACCACTCTACAAAAACAGCCAACATTTTCTAGAATTTTGGAACAATGGAAACGGTAACAAAAAATAATTGTATCTTTGTATGGAAACAATTAAAAATCTGTATGAAAAAATTTGAAGTAATATTTTTGACAGAAGCCAGAGATTTTCTATTAAGTTTGGATGAAAAAAGTCGGGACAAAATAATTTTCAATATTGATAAAGCAAAAATAAAAACAGACAATACTTTATTTAAAAAACTGAAAGGCGAAATCTGGGAGTTTCGAACATTATATAACAAAACCTATTTTTGAATTTTTGCTTTTTGGGACAAAGAAAACAATCTAGAAACATTAGTATTGACAACTCACGGACTAATAAAAAAAACTGGTAAAACACCAGAAAAAGAAATAGAAAAAGCTGAACAAATCAGAAAAAAATATTTTGAATTTAAAAATAAGAAAGATGACAACAAAAAATAAAGAATTAGAAATATTTACTTTCGACCAAATAAAAAATGAATTTATTGGTGAAATAGGAACTGAAAAAAGAATTCAATACGAACAGGAATTACAAGTAGAATTAATGGGAGAAATGATTCGCACTGTTCGACTTGAAAGAAATTTAACCCAAGAAGAATTAGGTAAATTAGTTGGTGTTCAACGTGCTCAAATTTCAAAACTTGAAAATAATACAACAAATGTTACAATGGAAACTATTTTGAAAGTTTTCGGTGCTTTAAAAGCAAAAGTGAATTTCAATGTTGAACTATTAAATATGAAGATAACTGTAGCAAATTAATAACGATTATTAGCTACTATTAAAAATCTGCAAAATTCAATAATTTTTGTAAATTAATTTTCCAATTCCTGACATCCATCACACCAAAAATAAAATCCATTTCCGTAAATTTGGCTAATGATTCCATTCCCAAAACCACTCTACAAAAACAGCCAATATTTTCAAGAATTTTGGAACAATGGAAACGGGAAAA
>CAXYUO010000210.1:0-4584 GCA_964292185.1 uncultured Frigoriflavimonas sp. | reverse complement strand
ATCTCCAGCTTTTAAAACTTCTTTCCATTCAATAATTTCGCTTTCAGAATTGATGGGTCTTGCTTTTAATAATTCGCCGTGAAGATGAATTATTTTTGTAGAACCTGCTCTTTCGTGCAAATCATCTACATTCTGTGTGATGATATTTACATCATAAAATTTTTCCAATTCTGCTAAAATATAATGAGCTTCATTGGGTTTTACAGTTTTCAATTGCTGTCTTCTTAAATTATAAAATTCAAAAACCAAATCCGGATTTCTTTTAAAACCTTCCGGACTTGCCACATCTTCCACACGATGATTTTCCCATAAACCATCAGAATCTCGAAAAGTTTGAATGCCACTTTCCGCAGAAATTCCTGCTCCAGAAAGTACCACTAATTTTTTTTTAGTCATATTTTAAACTTTTTTAAACTTCAAAAGAATCAAAAATAAACTTTGAAATTATTTGCAATTAAATTGAAAGGTATAAAAAAAGCCAAACAAAACGTTTGGCTTTTGATGTTTTTATGAAATTTTAATGTGCTTGTTGCATATCAACCACTTTTTCTAGAACAACTTTCATTTTTTTCACAGCTCCATCAAATGCATGATGAATTTCTGAAGCGTTGTGAGAAACTCTCTCCGGATTTTTATGTTTTACTCTAGCTTCTATAACACATTTTTTATCATTTGGCGTGTGTTTATCGCTATTTTCATCAGAAAAATAAACTACAAATGTGGTTACATAGTTTTCGAATCTTGCCATAGATTCTTCTAAATTATTCGTAAAATTATCAATAAATCTTTGAGAACCTTCGATGTGATTGTCTGTATTAATTTTGATGTCCATAAATATATATTTTTGTTTAATGCTAATTTACAAAAATAAAATGCGATTACAGAAACAATTTATTATAAAATTTTCACAAATTATTCTTCCTCATCAAACTGTTCTAAGTAATACCTGAAAGTAAAATCTTCTACATCTTCTTCCAATTCTTCTAGTGTTTCCGTAAGTTCCTCAAAATCTTCAAGTTGCTCTACACTCATGTTTATAAATTCTAATTCTAAAGGCAATTCTGCTTCACCAGAAATATAATCTGAAAGTGCATCTAAATTGTCTCCAAAATACTCTGGAAGGTTTAAATTTTCTTTTAAAGCTACATAGAAATCTTCCATATCTGCTATTTCTGTAAAATCTATAGTTGTTTTTTTCATTTTTAATTAATTAAATGTTCCAATTTTTTGATTGTAGAAATTTTTTGCAACGTTTACAAAAATCTGTTTCCTCATTTGTAGGATTTCCACCTTCTGCATCTCTCATAAAACACGATTTTTCTGGGCAATGTTTCAAACCTTGTGTATGTCCTAATTCGTGAAGAGCGATTTTATAAAACTGACTTTCACCAGATTTTGATAATCTGAAATTAGAAGCTACACAAGCATTTCCTGGTCTATAACCTAATCCCATTACTCCATAATCTGCAATATTACCTTTTGTAACACTTATATCTTTGGAAGTTAAACCAATAATAGTGTTGTTTTCTGTTCTAGAATTCAAATATTTGATGATGCTATCTGCTCTATATCTATTTCTAGGAGCATAATAAGCGTTTTTTGGAAATGCAATTGGTTTTAAAACATTTATATAAGGATATACTTTTTTTATTTCAGTTTCAATTTTGGAAACTTCATTTGGTTTTAAATCTCCAAATGGCTGAATTGTAATATATTTTGGTTCTGATAATTTTTCGATTGTATTTTTTTTATTACAAGAAAATATCATCAAAGAAATAAAGATTAAGAAATACCTTAAATTCATTGTTTATCAAAGCTTTTATAATGATTTTTTGTGAGCCAAACTTCGCCATCATTAGTAAAAACTATCCGATCTGCGTTTCTATTTCCGCAATTGTAGTTTACATCTGCTTCAAAATATTTTCCATTTTTTGGTAAAGTTTTGTCTCTATTGCTGAAATTATCTCCACCAATAGCATTTCCTGGAAGCACATCGCAAAGATTTCCTTGTGATGCTATCCAACCTTTTTTTCGAGCTTCTCCTTTTGTTATGTAATAATCTGGTAGTTTTTTATTGGCTTTCACATAATCAATCACCAAATTTTCTTCCGTAAGTTGATCTATTGAACTATTTCCAGTATTAGATTGTTGGTTTTGTTCGTGTTTTGCAGTATTTGGATTATTATTTTCAATTCTATTTGAATCATTTTTAACAATACTAAAATTTTGGTACAAATACATACCTAAAATCCCAACCAAACTACCGATTATAAATAATAAAAATAATTTCCTTTTCTCTGTACTCATCTTATTTAATTATTTAATTTCATTATTCATCATTTAGCTTCTCCATTCTTCTGGTATATCACAAACAGGGATTGGGTTTATTTTATGTTGTGCTGCTTTATTCATTTTAGAAAATATTTTGAATACTTCTAAATCTCTGCCTTCATAATCTGCTTCTGTTTTTGTGTCAAATTCTTTCTGAATTTTTTCTAATTCGGGATACGTTGCACCAATTTGTTGTTCATCAGTTCTATCTACATCCCATAAACCATCAGTAGGAACAGCTTCTTGTATAGATTTTACAAGATTTAGCGATTTTGAGAGTGCGTAAACTTCAGTTTTATATAAATCTGCAATTGGAGAAATATCTACACCACCATCACCATATTTGGTGTAAAATCCGATACCAAAATCTTCTACTTTATTTCCTGTTCCGCAAACTAAATACCCGTTTATTTGTCCGTAATAGTATAATGTAAGCATTCTCAATCTACTTCTGGTATTAGCAAAAGCTAGTTTTTCTGCTGGAAATTCATCATCATTTACATCAAAAGTTTTGTACAATTCTTCAAAAGCTGGAGTAAGATTTACCGTCATTGCTTTCACATTATTGTATTTTTTTTTCAAATGTTCTATATGTTCCCATGCACGATTTACTTCTTCTTGTTTTTGGCGAATTGGCATTTCCAATAATAAAATTTCTAAACCTGTCATTGCACACAAAGTAGAAACAACTGCAGAATCTACACCACCAGAAATACCGATTACATATCCTTTTACACCTGCTTTTTCTGCATAATTTTTCAACCAAGAAACAATGTGATTTGTTATTTTTTCTGAATTCATTGTATAATTTTTTTATAATTTCAAACAAGATTAATTTTTTCTAATCTTAGTATTCTTAATCTTCACACAAAGAAACGTAATTTTTTCAAAAATCTAATTATTTGAAGAAAAGTTCAATTTTATTTAAGACTTTCTTGCAAATATTCTACTCTGGGATATATTTTTTATATTTTTGCACAACTTTTATAGTTTCAATTTAATTATTAAAAATAAGAGTGAAATATTGCTATGATTTTCAAACAAAAACCATTTATAATGAATAAGATTTTAATCTTACTTTGTTTTCTATTTCTATTTCAAAGTTGCAAAAAAGACAATGAAAACCAATGGAAAATAGAGGAGGAGCTTCCTGTTTCTAAAGTAGAAATAAATGATATATCAAAAGATTATTATGATGTAAAATTAGAATTAGCAGATTTTCAAAAAAAATACCCTTGGTTTCAAGGATCAGTTTCTGATGAAGCTTTTTCTAAAAGAAGAGCAAGTGTAGAAGAGCGAAAAGTATATTTAGATGGATTGAAAAAAGTGAATGTAGAAAAATTGAGTACAGATCTTGGCGTACTTTTTTCTCGGGTAAAGTTTTATTTCCCAGATTTCAAAAATCCAACAGTTTTTATATTTTCTTCTGCTACACAAATGGCTTCTGAACCTATAATTTATGACAAAAAGAGCAATTTTATGTTCATAGATGTTTCTGGGTTTCTAGGTTCAAAAGATCCTTTTTATAAAGGAATAGAAAAATATCTTACAGAATCTATGAATAGCGAAAATCTAATGCCAAAAATTTCAGAAAGTATTGCTTATGATATTGTTCCATTTAATAAAGATCATCAGAAATTTCTAGATCAAATGGTTTATAGTGGAAAAATAATGACTTTACAAGATGCTTTTTTGCCTGATGTTTCGGATAATAACAAAATGCATTATACAAAAAAACAATACGATTGGTCTGTTGCAAATGAAGCTAATATATGGAGCTTTTTTATAGAAAACGACTTGCTTTTTTCTGCTGATCCTAGATTAGAAGAGCGTTTTATAATTCCTGCACCATTTTCAAAATTTTATACAGAAATAGATAACGAATCTTCGCCACAAGTTGGTGTTTTTATCGGTTGGGAAATTTGTAAAAAATTTATGAATGAAAAACCAGATACAACTCTAGACCAATTATTGAAAATGAATGCAACAGATATTTTCAACGAATCTGCTTATAAACCCAAGTAAATTAATCTAACAATGTAACAATGTAACAATGTAACAATCTACAAATTGGTAAACTGTTATATTTTTACATTGGTAAACTAAAAAAATATGCGTACTACCAACATCAATATCAAAGTAGAACTAGACGAAAACCATATTCCAGAAAAAATTTCTTGGAATGCAGAAGATGGCGGAATAGAAAACGAAGAAACAAAAGCAACCATGATTTCTGTGTGGGACGATAAAACC
>CAXYUO010000209.1:0-4620 GCA_964292185.1 uncultured Frigoriflavimonas sp. | reverse complement strand
TTTCCATAACGTTCTAATTGGAGGAAATTTATTTTTCCTTTGATACTCAAAAAAAAGTAAATACAGATGTTTCATAAATTTATTTCTTTTCACATTTACGTTTTTAATTTGCAAAAGTGCAATAAAAACAATATTTTTGATACTGGATAACTCGGAGAAATTCACAATTTAGAAGCTTGTAGTTTAACCTATAAATTACTGAAATTCAATGATTTATCCTATTTTTTTAAGCTACTTTTTTCAACTTATTTATCTGATATTCAACAGGTTGTATGAATTTTTTTAACGTTGTATTATTAAACATGAAAAAACAAAATTAAAAATTTAATTTTGTAAACTTTGAATAGCTAAATTTAGTGCTAATCTTTTGCGGTTAAAAAAAAATATATGAATCAACCAAAAAAAATATTAATCATTTCCTATTATTGGCCACCTTCTGGTGGACCAGGAGTTCAGAGATGGTTGAAATTTGTGAAATATTTGCCTGAATTTGGTTGGAATCCTACCGTTTTTATTCCAGAAAATCCAAGTTATCCTTTACTTGACGAAACATTAATTTCAGAAATTCCAAAGGATGTAAATACGATTAAAACTAAAATATGGGAACCTTATCAATTGGCAGAAAAGCTTAATAAAAGCAACAAAAAGTACAAAGCTGGACAGTTTGATACTTCCAAAAATCAAAATTGGAAATCAAAATTATCCATTTTTATTCGTGGTAATTTTTTCATTCCAGATGCGAGAGTTTTTTGGGTGAAACCATCAGTAAAATTTCTCAAAAAATATTTGAAAGAAAACCATTTTGATGTGATAGTTACAACAGGACCTCCACATTCTTTGCACTTGATTGGTTTAGAAATAAAAAAAGAATTTCCAGAAATAAAATGGTTGGCAGATTTTCGCGATCCTTGGACAGAAATTTCTTATTACAAACATTTGAAATTGACGAAAAAATCTGATTCTAAACATAGAAAATTAGAGCAACAAGTTTTCGACAATGCCGATATTACAGTTGCTACAAGCTATACTGATGCAGAAAATTTTAGAAAAAAAGGTGCAAATGCAATTTGTATAACGAATGGTTTTGATGGAGAAATAGCCAATCAAAATAAAGAAATTCGTACTAATAAATTTGTTTTAAGTTACATAGGAGTTTTAGAACAATTGAGAAATCCAGAAATTCTCTGGGAAGTTTTAGAAGAAATTTGCAAAGAAAATCCTGAATTTAAAAATGATTTTGAATTAAAATTTGTTGGTAAAATTGATCCTAAAATCATGAGTATTTTAGAAAATTCAACATTAAAAAATAATATAAGTAATTTAGGGTATCTGCCACATTCAGAATCATTTGAAGAAATGAAATCATCATCAATTCTATTAATCACTAATTTTCCGGATAAAAAATCTGCGGGTATAATTCCTGGAAAATTATTCGAATATCTGCAATCCGGAAACACCATTATTTCCATCGGTCCAAAAAATAGCGATGTGAAAACTATTTTAGAAAAAACAAAAGCTGGAAACCACTTTTCAAATGACGAACATTCTTATTTAAAAGAATTTATCCTTAAAGAATATGGAATTTGGAAGTCTGGAATTTTAAAAATTAGCGAAAGTGATATTTCAGAATTTTCTCGGAAGAATTTAACCAAGAAACTTTCCGAAATACTTTAATTCAAAAAAAATAACCACCTGATTTCAAGTGGTTAAATTCTAATTATATCTAGCAAATATTACTTTGCACTTACTTTTATCAATAAATCTACATCATTATTGATAACCACATCTTTCATCGCAGATTGATATTCTACCTTAAAATCTTGACGATTAATTGTAAATTTAACTGATTCAAAAGTAAATACTTCTCCATTATTTATTTTAGCAGAAAAAGAAACTTTTTTAGTGGTGCCTTTTAAAGTAAGATTTCCATTGATTAAATAAGGAAAACTCGTGTTTTTACTTTTCTGAACAGAAGTAATAACATAGGTAGCCAATGGAAATTTATCTGTTTCAAAAAAATCCCCATTTTTAAGATGATTATTAAATTTTTCTTGCGTTGTTCCACTTAAATCTGTAGAAGTAAGAGAATTCATATCTAAAACGAAAGTTCCACCAATCAGTTTATTATTCTTTATAACAAAATTTCCTGATTTTACATTGATGGTTCCTGTATGAGAAGAAGCATCTGTTTTTGCAACTTTATAACCCCACCATTGGATGTTTGATGAAGTTACGGTTTTTGTTTGTGCCATTGCAAACGTAGAGAAAAAAGTGGCAATAAGTAGTAGGTATTTCATGCAATTAAATTATTTTTTAACTTTATTATAGTGCAAATATACAAAAAGCATTTTCTTTTATATTGAATATTAAAACATTGAATATGTTCCATTTTATTTATTTTCCAAAATTTTTGAATCCAAAATATTGGTACTTTTTAACTCAATCAAACTATCTTGAGACACTTTTATCAATCCACGTTTCGGTCGATCTAAATCTAAAATAATAAATACCACCATCACAATTAAAACCGTAAACATAATTGTTGGTATGTATACTCGTTTTAATCCTAAACCACTTGTATAGCCCATCAAAGCTCCACCAATAATAAAAACTGCAAACAAAAGAAAGAGAATAATTTCGGGAATATGCCTTTGTAAAATTGCGTTTCTTTCTCCTCGCGCATCAATTACATCATTCAAAGATGAAATAAAATAGCCCGTAGTTACAGGTCTTGGATCCATTTCTGCAGCTTTTATAGAATTATTCCAGATTTCATTTTGTAAATCATCACTTTTCTGGTTAATCTCTTTTCTATCAGCAACATCTGTAAGATCTACCGTGCTTACCGCAATTCTTTGATCTACATATTTCTGCAAAAGTGCATTATTTATAGAATCATATGGAGCAGGCAACAATTTTGTTCTTAGCAAAGCTGTTCCGATTGCATTAGATTCATTGATAACAGCATAACTTCTATTGTCAAAACGTTGCAAAGCCATATTAAAAGTAAATCCCAATAACAATGCTAAAAGTCCTAAAATACCAGCTTGTATAGAATTGGTTTGATCTTTTACTTCATGATTAGTATTCTTTTGATATCTTCTTCCAACATGAAAAAAAACTTCGTAGGCGAAAAGAATAAATGCAAGTAAAAGACTTACGACTAAAATACTATTCTGATTGTACATAATTTCGTGTTTCATTTTGGAATAAAAGTAATGATAGTTTTTTAAATTTTATCGAATTGAAAAGGTAGTTTTAATACAATTACAGATAAAATTTCTTGGCAAATATCTACTTTATTTATTGTTTGACCAAAATTTTCAATATTATTTTAAACGATTCAAATTGTAATTTTCGAGCTTAATAAATTTAAATTCTACTCCAATTTTATTTATTAAAAGCATTTTTTTCGGCTTATTTAAAATTTTTTAAGCTATAAATTAGATAGTTACATATTTTAAAGGAAATATTTTGGTTTTGTTGAAAATTTATAAATATATTTGCAAAGTAAAATCGCACATGAAAAATACAATCGCTTTATTCCATCATTATCATCTCATCTAAAGACGAGTTGATTAAATGTGGTCCAAAGTGACTTAAAAATAATATTAAACCGTCTGAACAAAGACGGTTTTTTTCATGTGAAAATTCAACTATTTGTTCAGACCCAATCTTAAAATTGAAAAATGAACAAATTAAAAATTGCAATTCAAAAAAGCGGAAGATTAAGTGAAAAATCTCTAGAACTTCTAAAAGAATGTGGAATTACTATTCCCGATTTTAAAAGTAAACTAAAAAATTCTGCTACAAATTTCCCTTTAGAAATTCTCTTTTTACGAGACGATGATATTCCAAAATATGTAGAACAAGGTATTGTAGATATCGGTATTATCGGCGAAAATGAAGTTTATGAGCAAAATAAAGATATCAATTTGCTTCGTAAATTAGGATTTGCAAATTGCAGATTATCTCTCGCAATTCCGAAAGATGTAGAATATTCTGATTTGCAATTTTTTGAAGGAAAAAAGATTGCAACTTCTTATCCATCAATTGTAAAAAACTTTTTCGATAAGCAAAATATCAACACAGAAATAGTAGAAATTTCTGGAAGTGTAGAAATTGCTCCAAGTATCGGTTTGGCGCACACAATTGCAGATTTGGTGAGTTCTGGCAGCACTCTTTTGCACAATGGATTGAAAGAAGTAGAACAAATTTTGACCAGTGAAGCAGTGATTATTTCCAGCAAAAGTATTTCGGAAGATGTTTCTATCATTTTAGAATCTTTCCTTTTTAGAATTCAAGCCGTTCTTAATTCCAGAGAAAATAAATACATTTTGCTAAATGCACCGAATGAATCTATTGAAAATATCATTAATATTTTGCCCGGCATGAAATCTCCCACCGTTTTACCACTTGCAGAATTAGGTTGGAGCAGCATTCATTCCGTTGTTCGTGAAAATGATTTTTGGGAAATTATAGATGAATTGAAAAAATTTGGAGCCGAAGGAATTTTAGTCATTCCAATTGAAAAAATGATTCTTTAAAAATTTCAAGATGAAAAATATCACAAAATACCCAGAGAAAAATTCATGGGAATCCCTTCTAAATAGACCAATT
>CAXYUO010000208.1:0-4655 GCA_964292185.1 uncultured Frigoriflavimonas sp. | reverse complement strand
GGTTTTTATCATTCAAAATACAGATAAAAAATTAGATTTATTAGATATTGCCAATGCAAAAAATTTATCCATGGAAGAATTGATAAAAGAAATGGAAAGCATTGTATATCAAGGAACTAAATTGAATATTAATTATTATATTGAAGAAAACTTCGATGAAGATTTGGTAGATGAATTCATGGATTTTATGAAAGATTCTGAAACCGATTCTATGAAAGTTTTGCTAGATGAATTTGGCGATGATTTGAGTGATGAAGAAGTGAGGGTTTTAAGAATTAAATTTATTTCTGATGTTGCAAATTAAATTTTAAAATTATGAAAAACCCAATTATAGAAGCAAAAATTGAAATAATTGAATGGGTGAAAAACCTTGATGAATTAGAAACTATTCAAGAATTATTAGATTTAAAAAACAAAATCGAATCTATTCCATTAGTTTCAGAACCACAAGCTGAATATGCTTTGAAAGATGATTTTGATGAGAGATTTGCGAAAGCGATTCCTCATGAAGAAATGAGAAGAAGAACTATTGCACATATTAGAAGCATGCCTTGGAAACAATAATTGTTTACAAGGAGGAATTTGAAAATCAAATAAATGATTTAATTGATATTTTAATTTTAAAAAAACATTTTAGTTTTGAGGAAGATGCAGTAAATTATACTCAAAATATATATGGCTTTATCTTAGATAATATTTCAAGTCCAATTTCCAGAAATTCACCAGTAAAATTTAGAAAATTCGGTAAAAAATTCATAAAATATAAAGCAAATCAACATACTTTTTGGTATATTTTCTTTGATGAAAAAGATGGCAAATTTTTAATCAATTATATTTTAAATAATCACTCGCACAATTTTCAAGAATTGTTGTAAATTTATCTTTTTTAAATAAAAATTATGAAAAACCCAATTATAGAAGCAAAAATTGAAATAATTGAATGGGTGAAAAACCTTGATGAATTAGAAACTATTCAAGAATTATTAGATTTAAAAAACAAAATCGAATCTATTCCATTAGTTTCAGAACCACAAACTGAATATGCTTTGAAAGATGATTTTGATGAGAGATTTTCGAGAGGAATGAATTCGGAAAACGCTCGGATTGAATCAAAAAAACGAGTGAGAAAATGGTGGGGAAAATAATTTATTCTGATGCCTTTATTTCACAGCTTGATGAACTTTCCAGAATTTTATTTATCAAAAAATATTTTAGTTTTATAGAAAATGTAGATTTTTATATTGATAAAATTTATGAATCTGCTTTGAAAGATGATTTTGATAAAAGATTTGCAAAGGGATTAATTTTAGAAGAGTCTAAAAAAAGAACTTATAATTTTATACGTAGTTTACCTTGGAAAGAACATCAAAAATAGACTTAAATCCAGATGAATTTATAGAGAAAGAAATACTTCCAGAGAAGCGTTTCTTTTTTAATTCTGCTGAACAAATCAGAATTCCATTCTCAATTCTATTTCTCATTTTTTCGATAGTTATGTTTTTTAAGTTCTTTATTTTTTTATCAATTATATTTTTTATCGCAGGTTTATATTTCGCATTTGGAAGATGGATTTTAAAATACTTTGATTTAAAAGATACATTTTACTTGATTACAAATCAAAGAGTTATAATTGTAAGAAAAAATAATTATGAGATTCTAAAACAATGGAAATTTCAAGATTTTAAATCTGTTCATATCGAAATTAATAAAAATAATTTTGGAAATATAATTTTTGGAATGCCAGAATCACCTTTTCCACCTTTAGAAACATGGGGCGACTTTTTAGGTAATAATGGTATGAATTTCAAAGAAGATGAATTTTCTATGCAAAGCATTTCAAACATTCATAAAATTTTACCTATTTTAGAAAAACATAATTTAAAAATTTCTAAATCCTATTATTGATGAGCAAAATCTCCATTATTTTCATTCTCCCAGATTTAGAAACTGGCGGTGCAGAACGCATTGTAACCACTATTGCCAATCATCTTAATCGCGAAAAATTTGAACCAAAAATAATGCTGCTAAGAAAAGAAGGCGGTTATTTGGATTTTTTGAAAGATGATGTTGAAATTATCGATTTAAAAACACCAAGAATTCGCCATTCTTTAAAGCCAATTTTAAAAGAAATTCGCAAGCGAAAACCAGATATTGTTTTCAGTGGATTTGGTGAGGTAAACGCGTATTTGGCTTTATTCATCAAGCTTTTTCCGAAAACTAAATTCATTGCGCGTGAAACCAATGTTGTTTCGCAACACGTTACGAGAAAGGAAATTAAGTTTTTCTATAAATTTTACAATAATTATCACAAAATTATTTGCCAAAGTGATGATATGCAAAATGATTTGGTTGAAAATTTTAAAATCAGAAAAGATAAACTCATTAAAATAAATAACCCAGTTGATTTTGAATTTATAGACGAAAAATTGGCGATTTCTGAAAAGCCAGAATCTTTTAAAGATGATTTTAAAAATATTGTCGCAATCGGAAATCTCTCTGCCAGAAAGGGTTTTGATAATCTGTTAAAAGTTTTTTCTCATTTAAAAAATGAAAAAATAAAACTACATATTTTAGGCGATGGAAGAGATAAAGATTTGCTTCATCAAATGAAAAATGATTTAGGATTAGAAAATGTTTTTTTCCACGGACAACAAAAAAATCCGTATCAATTTCTGAAATACGCAGATTTATTCATTCTTTCTTCCCGTTACGAAGGTTTCCCCAATGTTCTTTTAGAAGCAGGAGCTTGCGGAACTTATTCATTGGCTAATAATTGCAAAGGTGGAATTACAGAAATTATCCAGCCAAAAGTGAATGGTGAAATTTCTGATATTGAAAAACATCAAGACTTTGCTGATAAAATTGTTGAGGTTTTACAAGGAAATCATAATTCTGAAGCGATTCGGAAGTCTATTGAGTTGAGGTTTTCAAAAGAGATTATTTTGGAAAAGTATGAGAAACTTTTGCTAGATTTATAAATTATTTTTCTTTTTCATTTTTCCATTCGTGTTCAATATTGGTCATCAATAAAGCGTTATCAAAAGTTACGGAACCTTTTGGAAATATCGCTTCGTTT
This sequence comes from uncultured Frigoriflavimonas sp., assembly GCA_964292185.1. Classification (GTDB taxonomy): domain Bacteria; phylum Bacteroidota; class Bacteroidia; order Flavobacteriales; family Weeksellaceae; genus Frigoriflavimonas. The sequence continues at coordinate 1,579 of CAXYUO010000208.1, read as the reverse complement.
TCAAAAAAGCTTGATTTTACATTTGAAACTTCCAGCGGTTTAACTTCCCAATTATAAGCTTTCAATCTTAATCCATCAAATTTATCTTTGTTTGGTGAATATCCAAGGTGGCTACTTATCAAAAACTTTGTTTCTCAACGCTGTAATTACTTAAAATCCAATTTTTTAAAAATATCTAAATCAGATGATTGTACTGCTATTATTTCTTCGAAATTTTTTTGCACAAATGTTTTAAGGTTATCGCATAAAAATTCATAATCTCCATAATTTATAAATTGTGGAGGATTGATAAAAGTGAAAGTTCCTCCTTTATATTTTTTATCGGGCACATTACTTATAATTTCGTAATAGCGTTCAACTCCGAAACCGTTTTCATTCAAAATCCAAATTTTAAATGAGTACTTTTTCTTTTGCACCAATGTATATTCTAATTCCATTTAATTTATATGAAGACAATAATCCAACATCTTATAGATTATAGGCAGTTTGCTTAAATTTTCACTTTTAAAAATAAAATATCAGCCGCTTATTTTACATTGAAATTTGCTAAATAATATTTGCCCGGAAATAAACGACCATTATGGACACACGAAAGGATTCGTGCGGCAGCGTGGGGTCTTTCATTATGTTGAATGATTTTTATTATTTGCTTCCTTTAACAAAATTTTTATTTTTTCTAATCCTGGAATTATTAATGTATTAAAGTCGATTAAAGTGTTTGAGTGGAATTTTTCGAAGTCCATTTTAGAAATACTACTAATATTAAATTCTTCTTGGTCAATACCAAAATATAAGATATAAGTCACATATTCTAAAAACTCTTCTGTAAAACTCTCCTTTGAAAACACATAATCTCCAAACTCATCTACACAAATACAATATTTATCATATGAATTACATCTTTCCACCGACCAATCAATCCAATCATCTTCTGTTTGATGTTTTTTAAATTCAATATTATAAATTAATTTTAACCAATCCCTCACTTTAACTTCTATAATTTCAAACAATTCCCAATCATCGTCATTAACACACAAACGATTAACTTTGTCAAGCACGTATTCTAATAATATCGCTTTTTCATATTTCGTGTCGCTATTATTTCGATAATTTTTGTCAGGTTCACTTTTTAAAATACGTACGTAAAAATCATTAATTATATCAACAACAACAAATGCAACCATTTCATTTGTTGTTGTAATTTTATTATCAAACAATTCTTTTTTTATATCTAATTTCTTATTCTTAAATAAATTGAAAATTCCCATAATACTTTTTGTTTTTGTTTTATCTTTATATACCTGAAAAATAATAAGAGAACACCCAAATTATGAAAAAAAAATGATATTGTTTTGATATTAATTCACATTAAGTATAATGGTATTCAATTTCATCTTTTTTCACATCGTTACGATGTTTAACTTTTATTTGTGATTTCTCAATTCTTAATTCCTCAATCATTAAAATATTTTCATTTTCAATGAAAAATGGTGCGAAGAAAAAATTTGGCATTATTTGTAAATCGGAAATAAAGTTTTTGAAAAATAATCCTTGTTCAAGATCTTTATGATAAAAAATT
>CAXYUO010000207.1:0-4656 GCA_964292185.1 uncultured Frigoriflavimonas sp. | reverse complement strand
GAATTTACCATGCGTGCTTTTATGAATGGTAGAATAGATTTGGCACAGGCAGAACCTATTGCAGATTTGATTGCTTCTGAAAATGAGGAAGCAAGAAAAGTAGCTTTAAACCAATTGAAAGGCGGGATTTCCAACGAAATCGGATTGTTACGTGGAGAATTATTAAATTTTACTTCCTTTTTAGAATTAGAACTCGATTTTGGAGAAGAAGATGTGGAATTTGCGGATAGAACGGCACTCAATAATTTATTAGATAAAATAGATAAAAAACTTAATTCTCTTATCGAAAGTTTTCAATACGGAAATGCTGTGAAAAATGGAGTAGAAGTTGCCATTATTGGGAAGCCAAATGCTGGGAAATCTACACTTTTAAATGCTTTACTAAAAGAAGAACGGGCAATTGTAAGTGATATTGCAGGAACAACAAGAGATACGATTGAAGAAGTTTTGCACATCAAAGGAAATGCTTTTAGATTTATTGATACTGCTGGTTTGCGTGAAACGACAGACGAAATAGAGAAAATTGGAGTAGCAAAAGCCAAAGAAAAAATTGCATCAGCAAAAATTCTACTTTATCTCTACGATGAATTTGATTCTAATGCAGATGAAGTGATTCAATTTATAAAAGAATTTCAGCGTAAAGATTTAAAAATCATTCTTTTACATAATAAAATCGATTTAAATGGTGGTTATTTTGAAAATGAATTAGATACGAAAATTAAAAATGAATTATTTCCAGATATTACCAATACAATTCTAGGAATTTCCGCAAAAAACCCTGAAAGTGTAGAAGGTTTAAAAAAAGAATTATCGCTTTATATAGAAGATCTAAAAGATTCAGAAAGCAATGTAATCGTAACCAATCAAAGGCATTACGAAGCTTTGAAAAGCTCACTTTTGGCAATAGATTCTGTAAAAGAAGCCATTAAATCTAAAATTTCCACCGAACTTTTAGCTTATGAATTACGAAATGCTCTTGAAAACCTAGGTGAAATTTCCGGAGAATTTACAAATGATGAAGTTTTGGGAAATATTTTTAGCAAGTTTTGTATCGGGAAATAATTGTACTTTTTTATGCTTTCTTTTTCTTTCTTTTGTTTGATTATCAGTTATTTATAAAATTTATATTTTCGTTTATTAGACTTTATTTGTATATTTGTACATCTTTTGTACACTTTTGTACTTGTAAAAGTAAGTAAAGGTGTACAAAGGTGTACAAAACGAAAGTATGAAAATATCACTAAAACAAAAGGTTCTTAAAGACGGCATGATCAGTCTTTAACTAGAATTTTACAAGGGTTCCACTTTAAGTGCTGATGGAAAAAGAAAACACATAAGGGATTTCGAATATTTACAGATTTACCTTCATGAAAATCCTAAAACAGCTCTAGAAAAACGAGAGAATAAGGAAAATGAAAAATTAGCAGACAATATTTTAGCGATCCGAAAAGCAGAAGTTGTTCAAGGAAGGTTTGAATTGAAAAATACTGAAAAAGCGAAGAGAAATTTCTTAAATTTCTTTGAAGAACTTACTGAAGAAAAACCAACGCAAAATTCGATTAATAATTACGGCAACTGGACTTCAACTTTGCAGCATCTAAAAAAGGTGATTCCGCCAAATTTAATTTTTGATGATATAGATGAAAATTTGGTGAAAAGAGTGAGGAAATATTTTGAAAAAGAAGCGCAAACTAAAAGTGAATTGCCTCTATCTCAAAATTCTAAATATTCTTATTTTAATAAATTTAAAGCTGCTTTAAGAAGAGCATTTGATGAAGGTTTTTTAGTAGTTGATTACGCAAAAAAAGCAAAATCTTTTGAACAAGCGGAAAGTCAAAGAGAATATTTGACCTTTGATGAAATGCAATCTCTCGCAAAGGCAGAATGTAAATATCCAGTTTTAAAAAACGCATTTTTATTTTCGTGTTTGGCTGGTCTTCGTTGGTCGGATATTAATTCAATGATTTGGTCAGAAGTTCGAGATGAAGGCGATAATTGTAAAATCAATTTTAGGCAACAAAAGACTGATTCAGTCGAATATCTATATATTTCTAAACAAGCTCGTGAATTACTTGGAGAAAGAACGGCACCAAAAGATAGAGTTTTTAAAGGGTTAAAATATGGGGTAACTTTTAATAATGAAATTGTTCGGTGGTGCAATCGTGCTGGAATTCAAAAACATATTACATTCCATTCTGCTCGTCATACTAATGCCGTTTTATTGTTGGAAAATGGTGCAGATATTTACACAGTTTCCAAACGTTTGGGACATAGTGAAATTAAAACTACGACGATTTATGCCAAAATTGTAGATAAAAATATGAAGGCGGCTGCAGAAATAATTCCGGAATTGAAGTTGGAATTCTAATTTTTATGCTGTTAAAGTCAGTACTGTAAGCAAATAACAATGATTATTGTTTACTTTTTGATTTTTTCAGCCAACAACCTCCAGATTACTCCAAATTACTAGTATTTACACTTTTTTTTAAGGTGTTGGTATCCAGATTACTCCAAATTACTAGTTTTTACTCCAAATTAAATTGAGGGTATTGTTTAACTAATTTCCTATTCAGACTTTTGTATCACTAAATTAATTAAACGATACAAATGGAAAACGAACTAATTTTACACAAACTCAACCGAATAGAAAAACATATTTTTGGACTGAAAGAAATTCTCAATACCGAAGAATTAGCAGATTATACAGGATTTAAAAAATCTTACATTTATAAATTGGTTCACACCAATAGTATTCCTTTTTCTAAACCCAACGGCAAAGTTCTATTTTTTGAAAGAAAGAAAATAGACAATTGGTTGTTGAAAAACAGCCACAAATCTAATGATGAAATCCAACAGGAAGCCATCGAATTTGCCTTGCGCAAAAAATAAAACCCAACTATTGCATTAGTCAGGTTTAAACTTTAAAGTTTCACTCGGAAGTAAAGGGCAAATATAGTCAATATTTGTAGCTACTTCTACAATTCTAAATTTTCTATGGAAGAGAAAAAATCTCTGTATCAAACTGATACAGAAAGCAAAACTATTTTTGATCGGGCACTAAATTATCTGAATTTAAAGTATTCATTAAGGTTTAATACCATCTCACTAGAGTTTGAAATCAAAATGTCATTAGATAAAATATGGTCAACTTTAAACGTCAATTCTTTATACATTGAACTTATCCAATCTGGTATTGAAATCCCCATTAACAAATTAGAAATCCTGGTTAGAAGCCATTTAATTGAACAATATGATCCTATTTCGGAATATTTTGAAAGTTTGGAAGAATGGGATGGAGAAGATCATATCAAAAATCTTTGCACTTATGTAAAAACCAACGATGAGGATGCTTTCCATTATCACATGGAAAAATGGTTCACTAGAGCAGTTTTATGTGCTTTAGAAAAAGAAAAAATAAACAAGCATTGTTTGGTTTTGGCAAACACTATTCAAAATAGTGGGAAATCAACATTTTTACGGTTTTTCATTCCAAAAATACTGCAAAATTATCTTTCCGAAGATATTGGTTTGGATAAAGACAGCAGAATTAAATTATGTAAAAATTTGATTATCAATCTTGATGAACTATCAATTTTGGCAAAATCAGATATCAATTCTTTGAAAGCATTTATCTCAAAAACCCACATCAATGAACGACTTCCCTACGCAAGAAAAGCAGAATATCTGGAGCGGATTTGCAGTTTTGTGGGATCCACCAATAAAACTGATTTCCTCACCGATGAATCTGGAAGTGTACGTTGGATAATTTTCGAAGTAACCGAGAAAATCAACTTTAATTATTCCAATGAAATAGATATTGATAAAGTTTGGTCACAGGCATATCATAATGCTTACAAAAGAAAAAATTTCAATCCGGAACTTTCATTAAAAGACATTTCAGAAAATGAAAAACGCAATGAAAGATTTACGCACATGACCTTGGAACAGGAGATGGTTAATAAGTTTTATGAAGAATCTGATAATCTTGAAGAATTTATGACTGCTACAGAAGTAATGATTGATCTCAATTCCCATGGAATAAGATTAAATCATTTAAAAATTGGAAGAGCATTATCGTCGTTCAAATTCCCCAGGATGAAGCATCCACAAAAGCAAATTTATGGCTACCTTATAAAAACGAAAATTATCGATAACTAATTTAATATAAAGTTTCAACCTACTTACCTAAAGACTGTAAATAGTTATTAATCAATTTATTATAAAGGTAAGTATTACTATAATTAAGTTACCTAAACAATTATTAAAAATAGGAGGTAAGTAGGTAGGTTGAGGCAAGGTTATTAATCATTCATAAACCATTTGGCAGAAGACTTTGGTAAGTAGGTAAGTAGATCCATCAAAAACAAAAAAAGTATTGCAGAAAATTTAAAATAGACGAAGAAAAATGGCGGAACAATTTACAGAATTAGGCATTGTTTTTTTTCTTTTTAAAAGCAAAATCTTTATCACAAATTATAACAGAAAATTGAAAAAATGGAAGCAAAATACAGGTGGCGATTTGCAAAAAAATGCGCCAATCAAAATAAAGAAACCAGCGTTCTTTTTACGCAGGTGCAGCCTGAAACAACCTGTGTTTAAACTACTCAGGTAAAATATGGTAGGATGTTAGTGCAAAAAGTACCCAATGTTTACAAA
>CAXYUO010000206.1:0-4670 GCA_964292185.1 uncultured Frigoriflavimonas sp. | reverse complement strand
CTACCGTCAATTTGTCTCACACCTACGATAGTGTTTTGGATATTTATTTAAGCGAAAGAGCAAAATACATAACATTAGATATCAAAGATTCTGGAAGTGGAATGCCAAGAAAATTAGCCAAAAACGTTTTCAAACCGGGCTATTCTACCAAAAAACGAGGTTGGGGTTTAGGTTTGAGTTTGGCAAAAAGAGTAATCGAAGAATACCACAAAGGTGAAATAAAAGTTGTAGAATATGATCTTGGAAGAGGTACTACTTTTCGGATTACTTTGAAAAATTCTTAAAATTTATTTTTTATATCAAAATATTTCACATAGTAATTGCTATTCCAAACTACAGTTTTATCAGAATTTAAAATAACGGTTTGCCAATTTTTTGTAGGATTAATAGTGGTTTTTCCATCAATTCTAATTGGTAATTTCAAATTTTCTACCGTGTTTTCATATTTGAAATTTAAAGTTTTTCCTTCTTGATAATACACCAAAGTTGGAATTTCTATAGTTCTCAAATATTGATCAAAAACACTTGAAAAGTCAATTCCAGATTTTGTAGAAATATAGTTTTCAACTTGTTTTGTGGTAACGGTTTGATGGTAAAAATCTTTATTCAAACCACGTAAAATTTCTCGAAATTTCTCATCATTATTGATGATTTGTCGAATCGTGTGAAGCATATTTGCACCTTTATAGTACATATCTCCACTTCCTTCGTTTCTCACGCCATATTTCCCGATGATGGAAGAAAAATTTCCAATATTTTTTCGCAAACCTTGCACATAGGTATTTGCAGCTTCTTTATTCATGAAATTTTCTGTGAAAAGCGTTTCAGAATAACAGGTAAAACCTTCGTGAATCCACAAATCTGCTTGATCTTTTGCGGTAATATTATTCGCAAACCATTCGTGTCCACTTTCATGAATGATGATAAAATCCCAATTCAAACCAACTCCAGTTCCAGATAAATCTCTTCCTAAATATCCGTTTTCAAATCCATTTCCATAAGCTACATTGCTTTGGTGTTCCATTCCAAGATACGGACTTTCTACTAATTTATAAGTATCTTCATAAAAAGGATAAGCTCCAAACCAATATTCAAATGCTTTCATCATTGGTTTCACTTGTTCGAATTGCTTTTTTGCTTTGTCAAGATTATAATCTAAAACCCAATAATCTAAATCTAATTGTCCTTTTTCTCCTTCATATTTCTCTCCAAAATGAACATATTTTCCAATGTTTGGAACAATAGAATACGGATTTATAGGATTTTTTACTTCCCAAATTGTTATATTTTTATCATTTTCAATTTTATTTGAAATTAATTTACCATTTCCAACTCCCATTAAATTTTTTGGAGAAATAATGGTCATTTTTATTCCATTTTCGGGTTCATCGCTCCAAATATCTTTTGTTGGCAACCAAACCGAAACGCCAATTCCTTCTTGTGCAACGCTCATCCAAGGATTTCCGTTTTTATCTTTTTCAAAAACCCAACCTCCATCCCAAGGTGGATTTTGTGCAATTATAGGATTTCCAGAATAGTAAATTGTGAAATTACCTTTATCTCCTTTTTTAAATTTCTTTTTAATACTTATAAAATAAAAATCGCCATTTCTTTTTGCTTTAAATCTTGGGGAATTCAAAATTTCACAATTCATAGGTTGTTGAATATCAATCTGAAATGTAGGATTTTTGATGTCTTTTGTAATTTCAAAATAGATTTTGTTGCTACCTTTTATAGATTTATTTTCAAAATTCGGTTCTATGGTTAATTCGTATTTTTTCACGTCCCAAAAATCTCGAAATTCTGTATTGCTACCTTTCAAAGTATCTGTTTTTGTGAAATTTTGAGCAATTGCAAAATTAGAAATGAAAATTAAAAAAAGCAGAAAGTGTTTCATTAGTTATTTTTATCAAAACAAATTTAATGATAAATTTACTTGCACTAAAAACAAAATTTTAAAACCGTAAATTTGCACTTCATGGAAAAAAAAGATTTGCTTTCTTTGGTACAATTGGCGAAAGAAAAAAACCAAAAAGCCCAAACAAAACTCATTAATTCTTACTGGATTGATGTATTTTCATTTGTTTTGAAAAAAGTACAAGATCAAAATTTAGCAGATGAAATTACGGTAACTGTTTTCGCAAAAGTGCTGAATAAAATAGATTTATACGATCCTAATTTTCAATTTAAAACTTGGGTTCTCACCATTGCACAAAATACCATCATCGATTTTTGGCGAAAAAATGCCCGTTCTAATGAAAATTCTACAGATTATTTAGATACCATAGAAAATCAATTTGCTCAATCTCCAGAAGAATTATTAATATCTGATGAAGAACAAAAGAAATTTTTGAGAATTGTAGAGTCTCTTGATGCAAACTATCAAACCATTATTAAATTAAGATTTTTTGAAGAAAAAAGTATTAAAGAAATTGCTGAAGAGTTAGAAATATCTACATCTAATACGAAAGTTAGAATTATGCGAGCCAAAAAAGTGTTAGCAAAATTGCTAAAAGATAATAAATATCATGATCTTTAATTTTATAGATGTTACAAAATTTCTCTTTCAAACATTATTCGTAATTTTGTGAATCGAGCGATAAAAGCTCCAATTTTCTATAAATGTAATTTTTATTAAAAATGACAAACGATACTCAAGATACAACAATACAAAAACCAAAATGGATTCGTGTAAAATTACCAACTGGTAAAAACTACCGCGAACTTAGAACTTTGGTAGATAAATATAAGCTAAACACCATTTGCCAAAGTGGATCTTGCCCAAATATGGGCGAATGTTGGGGAGAAGGTACAGCAACTTTCATGATTTTGGGAAATATTTGTACCAGAAGTTGTGGTTTTTGCGGTGTGAAAACGGGAAAACCATTGGATGTAAACTGGGAAGAACCAGAAAAAGTGGCACGTTCTATAAAATTAATGAAAATAAAACACGCAGTTTTAACTTCCGTTGATAGAGACGATTTGAAAGATATGGGTTCTATTTTGTGGGCAGAAACGGTGAATGCTGTTCGTAGAATTTCTCCCGGAACTACCATGGAAACGCTAATTCCAGATTTTCAAGGGGTTACAAAACACATTGATCGTTTGATAGAAGTTGCGCCAGAAGTTATTTCTCACAACATGGAAACGGTAAAAAGATTGACAAGAGAAGTAAGAATTCAAGCAAAATACGAACGCAGTTTAGAAGTTCTGAATTATCTGAAATCTGCCGGACAAAAACGCACAAAAACTGGCTTAATGCTTGGTTTAGGCGAAGAAAAAGCTGAGGTTTTGCATACTATTGAAGATATTAGAAATGCAAATGTAGATGTAATAACGATTGGCCAATATTTGCAACCAACCAAAAATCATTTACCAGTAAAAAGATTTATTCCTCTTGAAGAATTTGAAGAATTTCGTCTATTTGCTTTAGATTTAGGTTTTCGACATGTAGAAAGTTCGCCTTTGGTTCGTTCTTCTTATCATGCAGAAAGGCATATTCATTAAAAATCTGTATATATTTAAATTAAACCTCAAAAGAATCAAAAGTTTAAGGGATTTTAATGCGCATTAAAGTGAAAATAAACTTTCAATAACTTATTTTAACTTTTGAACTCCATTTTTAGCAGTTGACTTTTGTTACTTTTGTGGTTTAAAATTTTTGTCATCTACTAAAAAATTTAATAATTTAAAATGGACAGAAAAACCTTCCTTAGAAATTCTAGTTTAGCAATGGCACTTTTGGCTTTTGATCAAAGTTCACTTTTTGCCAAAGATTTTTCGATATTAAAAGATCAATTTCAGTTTAAATTGTTAAGAAATGATGTTGGTATTTTCACAGAATCTGGTGGAACTATTGCTTGGCTCAATTCTGCAGATGGTTTTGCTGTAGTAGATTCTCAATTTCCTAAAAATTCTGAACATGTAATTGCGGAACTGAAAAAATTAAAAGATAATCCGTTTAGATTTCTAATAAACACCCATCATCACGGAGATCATACTGGTGGAAATATTTCTTTCAAAGGAATTGCAGAAAATGTGGTTGCACATCAAAATTCATTTAATAATCAAAAAGATTCTGCCGAAAAAGCAGGAAAACTCGACCAACAGTTACTTCCAAATATTACATTTGAAAAAAATTGGAAGGCAAAATTGGGTAAAGAAAAAATAAAAGGAAAATATTTTGGTGCAGCTCATACAAACGGAGATTGTGTTTTTCATTTTCAAAATGCCAATGTAGCTCATGTTGGAGATTTGGTTTTTAATATAAGATTTCCTTTTATCGATAAAAATTATGGCGCAAATATCGAAAGTTGGATTGAAGTTTTAGAGAATATTATTAAATATTACGATAACGATACCCTTTTCATCTTTGGACATAGCCGAGAAGAAGGAAAAATTACAGGAAACAAAAATGACATTAGAGCTTTTCAAAATTATTTGGAAAAACTGCTTCTTCACATGAAATCTGAAATAAAAAGTGGAAAAACAAAAGAGCAGATTTTAAAATCTACCACCACAATTCCTGGTGCTCCAGATTGGCAAGGAGATGGGATAGAAAGAAGCATTAATGCAGCTTACCAAGAATTGACTGTGAAAGTTTAAATTCAATTACTTGTATGTCTTTTAGACAAGTAAAAATATTCAAAACATTAATTAATATTAGAATA
>CAXYUO010000205.1:0-4674 GCA_964292185.1 uncultured Frigoriflavimonas sp. | reverse complement strand
AATCCGTTCATAATTTTCAAGCAAAATAATGATCAATTATTCGTGTATTCGTGGCTAAAAAAATTTGGTACAATTTACGGACAGTCATAATTTATTTATTAAAAGTCAAATGATATCCCCTTATATTTATTTGTAATTATCACAAAATTAATATTTTATTCGGATTCGATGATTTGTAAATTGTTTGAAAGATTTGTAAATGGTGATTTCATGTTTAATTTAATTTTCAATGATACAAATTTACGAATTTCAACTTCAGAAAATTGAATTTTTGATAAATTAAATTGATTTTCAATCGATGTACAACAAGCTTTTAATTTTTTTCTATATTTACAATCATTTAAAATAAATTTATGAAACGCATTTCCCTATTCTTATTGTTAATTATATTTCAATTTTCATTTGCACAAATTGAGGATAAAAAACTAGATGATTTAATAAAAAACACACTCACAACTTTTGATGTTCCAGGAATGTCTGTTGGTATCATAAAAGATGGAAAATTAATCTATGCTAAAGGATTTGGTGTAAGTTCTTTGACCACAAAAAAACCAATGGACGAAAATACTTTGGTAGGAATTGCTTCTAATTCTAAAGGTTTTACGGCTACAGCTTTAGCGATTTTAGTAGACGAAGGAAAATTAAAATGGGACGATAAAGTTTCTAAATTCATTCCAGAATTTAAAATGTATGATGAGCTGGTTTCCAAAGAAATTACAGTGAAAGATTTGCTTACACATCGTGCTGGACTTGGTTTAGGACAAGGAGATTTGATGTTTTTTCCAGAAGGAGGAACACTTTCTGTGCAAGACATCATCAAAAATGTACAATATTTGAAACCAGAATACTCTTTCCGAGATGGAATGGAATATAATAATATAATGTTTATCGTAGCTGGAGAAGTTATTCATAGAATTTCTGGTTTGCAATGGGCAGATTTTATCGAAGAAAAAATAATGAAACCTGTAGGTATGAATTCTAGTTTTGGAAGTTATAATCGCGCAAAAAATATCAGTAATAAAATAGATGCACATGCTCCTATCAACGGAAAAGCAGTGCAAGTTCCGCATGATTGGAACGAAACTGCCAATGCAGCAGGTGGAATTTTGAGTAATATAAAAGATATGTCGATTTGGGCAGATTGCTTAATGAATGGATTTACTACAAAAGATGGTAAAAAATTGGTTTCAGATAAGCAGATTCAAGAATTGTGGCAAATACAAAGACCAATGACTGTTGCTTTGAAAAATCCTTATGATACGCACTTTTATGGTTACGGTTTGGGTTGGTTTTTGAGCGATGTGAAAGGTCAATTTCAGGTGCAACATACTGGTGGATTGATAGGTACGGTTACACAATTCACACTTTTGCCGGATATGAAATTAGGGATAATTGTTTTGACGAATCAGCAAAGTGGAGCAGCTTTTAATACGATTACAAATACGGTGAAAGATTCTTACTTAGGAATTGAAGATAGAAATTGGTTGAAAAATTATGATGAAAAAATGCAAAATTATAATTCTAAAATTGAAAAATCTAAAAAAGAAGTTTTTGCAGAATCTGTAGCTTTCTCAAAAAATGGTAAATCTCCAAAAGAAAAACAATATTTGGGAACTTACAAAGATGCATGGTTTGGAAATGTAGATTTGGTAAAAGAAGGAAAAATCGTGAGATTTTACAGCAAAACTTCGCCGAGATTGAAAGGAACGCTACTTCCCTATTCTACTGATGCTTTTATTGTAGAATTTGATGATAAAAGTTATGATGCAGATGTCTTTATCACATTTATTTTTGATGAAAAAGGCAATGCAACTTCTGCTAAATTGAAACCGATTTCTGATATTACAGATTTTAGTTTTGATTTTGAAGATTTGGATTTGCAGAGGGTGAAGTAAAATCTAAAAATCTTGTCGTCCAATAATAGTAACTATTTCAATTTCAAAACCATCAACATTATAAAAAATTTTATCTACCCCACAAACGCAAAATCTATCCACTCCTTTAAAATTGATTGCTTCTGGAAACATAAATGGATTCAAAGATATTCTGTCAAAAGCCTCGTATAACAAATTATAATATTTATTTGCTCGTTCTAATCCGAAACGATGAAAACCATAATTAAATATTCTGATAATGTCTTCCTCGGCTTCCAAAGAAAGTTTATACTTATACAACTTTCAATTTGTTTTTAATTTTCGCAAGAAGTTCATCTTTTGTTAATGTACTGAAACCACTTTTCAATCCACGATCAATCTTCATTTGCACGTAATCATCATATTCTTTATCGCTTCGTGCTTTTTTAATTAAATGATTTACAACTTCACTTTTGCTGTTAAATTCTTGCTCGGCAACTTGCTGTTTCAACCATTCGTCATTTTTTTCTGCTAATGTTATGCTTTGTCTTGTCATGATTTCAATTTTTTAAGTGGTGTAAATATACACCAATGATTTTTAATTTTAAAATCCCAGAAATTTTCTTTTAAAAAAATATTTTATTTTTTAATTTATTTAATAATCTTGCCTTCCGATAATTGCCATTATTTCTACCAAATCATTATTTATTCTAAAATAGATAGTATCCACTCCGCAAACGCAACTTCTATAAGACGGGTTTTGCCTTGAAATTGGAAACATCAAAGGATTGGAAGCAATTTTTTCGAAATAATTAAAAAATTCATCATAATATTTATCTGCTTGAATAATTCCAAATTGACCAGTTCCATAATCGTGAATTCTAATCAAATCTTCTTCGGCATTTTCGTTTAAAATAAATCTAAACATTAGTGTATTTTGATTTAATTTTAGTCAATAATTCTTCCTTGGTTAAAGTACTAAATCCACTCTTTTCTGCTTTTTCTAATTTCAAACGCACAAAATCATCATACTCTTCATTTGTTCGAGCTTTTTTAATTAAATGATTTACAACTTCACTTTTGCTGTTAAATTCTTGATCGGCAACTTGTTGTTTCAACCATTCATCATTTTTTTCCGCTAATGTTATGCTTTGTCTTGTCATCATTTTAAATTTTAAGTGGTGTAAATATACACCAATGTATTTTAAAAATTTGAAAATCATCATTTTAATTTCCGAAATATTTTTTTTAAGTATAATTCTACACTTTTTCAGATAAATATTTATCTATTTAATTAATAATCAGTAATTTAGACGTTGATTCCATTTGTTCAAAATTAAAAAATTATTGATTATGCTAAAAAGAACCATCTTATTAGAAAACAAAACATCGGTAAGTGTAAAAAATTTACAATTAATCATAAAAACAGAATTGCGAGAAAGCACAATTCCTGCAGAAGATATTGGATATTTGGTTATCGATCATCCGCAAGTTTTTTTGAGTATTCCTGCAATGAATTTATTGATAGAAAACAATGCAGCAATTATAGTTTGTGGAAATAATCATTTGCCAAACGGAATGTTTTTGAACCTCAACAGTCATCATATACAACAAGAAATTTTCCGAAACCAAATGGAAGCGAGCTTGCCTTTGAAAAAACAACTTTGGCAACAAACCATTGTGGAAAAAATAAATAATCAAGGTATATTAATAGAAAGAATAACGGGCGAAAAGACCAATTTTAGTTTTTTTGCATCTAAAGTTTTGAGCGGAGACACTTCTAATATGGAAGGAGTTGTGGCTAATTTTTATTGGAAAACTTTTTTTGAACATTGCGAAATTAAAGTAAAAAGAGAACGTTTTGGTAATTTTCCTAATAATTTTTTGAATTACGGCTATGCCATTTTGCGTGCAGCAACTGCAAGATCTCTTTCTGGCAGTGGACTTTTGAATACTTTGGGAATCCATCATAGAAATAAATACAATGCTTTTGCTTTGGCAGACGATATTATGGAACCTTATAGACCTTTAGTAGATGAAAAAGTTTTTGAATGGATTTCTATAAGTGATGAACAGGAATTGACGACTGCTGCAAAAGCGGAATTTCTAAAAATTCTTACGCAAACGGTGTATTTCGATAAAGAAAAAAGCCCATTGATGGTTGGTTTACAAAAGACAGCAAGTTCTTTGCAGCAGTGTTTTACAGGAGAAAAGAAGAAAATTAATTATCCAAAGTTATGGATCTAAACGGCTATAGAATTATGTGGATTTTCGTGTTTTTTGATTTACCGACAGAAACTAAAAAGGACAAACGAAATGCGTCTAAATTTAGAACAAATCTTTTAAAAGATGGATTTTCTATGATGCAATATTCTGTATATATGCGACATTGTGCGAGTAGTGAAAGTGCAGATGTGCACGAAAAGCGGGTGCAGCTTTTGCTACCACCATTAGGAAAAGTGAGTGTTTTGCGAATAACGGACAAACAATTTGGCAATATTATGAATTTTTGGGGAAAAGCAGAAGTTCCGAAAAAGCCAGGACCGGTTCAATTGGAATTATTTTAGGAAAGAAAAAATGCTTCAATCTTGCGTTATCAGTGCAAAAAAGAAGCATTTTTCAGAACGATATTCTCTTTGTTTTTGTAGTGATATCAATACTTTCGGGAAGTACTAATATCGTCTTTTCTAGTCTTTGATCAAACCACAACTATCTCCTCCTTCATTAATATTGCATATAAAATATCGTCTTTTCTAATCTTTAATCAAACCACAACGCTGACACTCGGATAGACAAAATTCATGCTAATATCGTCTTTTCT
>CAXYUO010000204.1:0-4706 GCA_964292185.1 uncultured Frigoriflavimonas sp. | reverse complement strand
CGAGCTATCAGATTTGCATCTACTTTAGGGTATAACATTGAAGAAAATTCTTTAAAAGCCATCAAAAATGAAGCGGAAAGAATTCGCATCGTTTCTTTGGAAAGAGTGATGGTAGAATTTAATAAAATTATGCTTTCTGCAAAACCGTCTGTTGGTTTAAAATTATTAGAAGAAACGGGTTTATTGCATTTAATTTTACCAGAATTAACAGCATTAAAAGGGATTGAAGAAAAAGAAGGTCAAACACATAAAGATAACTTTTGGCATACTTTGGAAGTCGTAGATAATATTTGTGAAAACACAGAAAACCTTTGGTTAAGATGGGCAGCTTTGCTTCATGACGTTGGAAAAGCACCGACGAAAAAATTTATTGATGGCATTGGTTGGAGTTTTCATGGGCACGAATTTTTGGGGTCAAAAATGGTGAAATCTATATTCTACAACCTGAAATTACCACTAGGAAATGACATGAAATATGTGCAAAAAATGGTAAAACTTTCTTCTCGTCCGATTGCTTTAATTGACGATGGAACTTCAGATTCTGCTTTGCGAAGATTGCTTTTTGATGCAGGAGATGATTTGGAAGATTTATTTATTTTGAATAAAGCCGATATCACCACAAAAAATTCTAAAAAGCAGGAAAAATTCAAGAAAAACTTTGAATATGTAGCCGAAAAAATAAAAGAAGTAGAGGAGAAAGATCAAGTAAGGAATTTTCAACCACCTATTTCTGGAGAAGAAATTATGGAAATATTCAATCTACAACCTGGAAAAGAAGTAGGAGTTTTAAAAGAAAAAGTGAAGGAAGCGATTCTTGAGGGAGAAATTCCTAATGAAAGAGAAGCTGCAAGAAATTTTGTAATTGTGGAAGCTGTTAAATTAGGATTAAAGTAATTCTTTTTGAATATCGGAGAGTAAATTTTCTTTCTCCTTATCTCCTAAATTTTTCTTATTTTTACTAAAATATAAATATAATAATTATGGCAAATATTACCTTTCACGGAAATAGCATTACTACAATCGGAAATTTACCAGAAGTTGGATCTGAAGCAAAAGATTTCACTTTGGTTGATAAATCTTTAGCAGAAAAAAGTTTAGCAGATTTCTCTGGAAAAAGAAAAATATTAAACGTTTTTCCAAGTATAGATACGGGAATTTGTGCAGCTTCTGCAAGAGCTTTCAACGAAAAAGCTGGAGATGTAGAAAATACAGTGGTAATCAATATTTCTAAAGACTTACCATTTGCTTTGGAGCGTTTTTGTGCAGCAGAAGGTTTGAATCACGTGGTGAATTTATCAGATTTTAGAGGCAGTTTTGGTACAGATTACCAAGTAAATCTTGCAGATTCTGTATTGAAAGGTTTGCATAGTAGAGCAGTATTGGTTTTAGATGAAAACAATAAAGTATTATATACAGAACAAGTTCCAGAAATTGGTCAAGAACCAAACTATGAAGGAGCTTTGGCTGCATTGAAATCGTAAAAATTTCAATTAAAAATATCATTAAAGATTAAAAGCAACGTAAAAGTTGCTTTTTTTTTGATTATATTATGCAAAATCAGCGTCTAAAAATTTGATAAAAAAAATCCCGAAAAAAAATTTCGGGATTTTACTTTTAAAGGAATGTACTATTTAGCATTAATCCATATAACTTTCAATCGGTTCGCAAGTACAAACCAAATTTCTGTCTCCATAAGCATCATCTACTCTAGAAACCGAAGCGAAAAATTTGTATTCTCTTACCCAATCCAAAGGATATGCAGCTTTTTCTCTGCTGTAAGGTTTGTCCCAATCATCAGAAATAAGTATTTCTTGCGTGTGTGGAGCGTTTTTCAATACATTATTTTCTTTATCTGCTTCACCATTTATCACTTCATCTATTTCTTTTTTGATGTTGATTAATGCTTCTGCAAAACGATCTATTTCTTCTTTACTTTCAGATTCTGTAGGTTCTATCATCAATGTTCCTGCAACTGGGAAACTAACTGTTGGTGCATGAAAACCGTAATCCATCAATCTTTTTGCAACATCTACAACCTCAATTCCAAATTGTTTGAATTGGCGGAAATCTACAATACATTCATGGGCAACTCTGCCATTTTCGTTGGCAAATAAAATCGGAAAATGCTCTTTCAATACATCTTTTAAATAATTAGCATTTAAAATTGCGTATTCTGTAGATTTTTTCAAACCTGCTGCTCCAAGCATTTTTATATAAGAATAAGAAATATTTAAAACCAAAGAAGAACCATAAGGTGCTCCAGAAATTGCTTCTAAAGCATTTGGACTTCCGATTTTTATATTAGGATTGCTTGGTAAAAATGGTGCTAAATGTTTTGCAACACAAATTGGTCCAACTCCTGGACCACCACCACCATGTGGAATTGCAAAAGTTTTGTGCAAATTCAAGTGGCAAACATCTGCTCCAATCAAACCTGGACTTGTAAATCCAACTTGAGCGTTCATATTTGCACCATCCATATAAACTTGACCACCATGAAGATGTATCAATTCTGTAATATCTTTAATATCTGCATCGAAAAATCCATATGTAGAAGGATAAGTAATCATTACAGCTGCAAGATTTTCGCTGTGCAATTCTGCTTTTGCTTTCAAATCTTCGGAATCAATTCTACCACATTCAAGATTTTTCACAACTACAACTTTCATTCCTGCTAAAACTGCTGAAGCAGGATTTGTACCATGTGCAGATTGTGGAATTAGTGCAATATTTCTATTTTTATCTCCTCTAGATTTGTGATATTCTCTAATCACCATCAAACCTGCATATTCTCCTTGAGCTCCAGAATTTGGTTGTAAAGAGGTAGCTGCAAAACCAGTGATTTCTGCAAGATCTTTTTCAAGAGTTTTTATCATTGTTTGATATCCACCAGCTTGTTCTGTTGGTACAAATGGATGAACGCTTCCCCATTCTCCCCAAGAAATTGGTAGCATTTGTGCTGCAGCATTCAATTTCATTGTACAAGAACCAAGAGAAATCATAGAGTGGGTGAGAGAAAGATCTTTTCTCTCCAATCTTTTGATGTATCTCATCAATTCTGTTTCTGTGTGGTATTTTGTGAACACTTCATCTTGTAAAATCGCATCTGTACGAAGCATTTGACTAGGAATTGTGTATTCTTCTTTTACCAAAAGCTTAAATCCTTGTTTAGATTTGAATTGTGCAAAAGTTTCTACCAAGAAATCTAGTTTTTCTAAAGTACTAGATTCGTTTGTAGAAATACTTACGATATCTTCTGAGAAATAATTAAGATTAATGTTTTTATCACGCATTATTCTCATTAATGCCATTTTTTCATCTTCATGCATTCTGATTTTCACGGTATCGAAAATGGGTTCATCTACAACATCAAAACCTAGTGTTTTCAATGCTTGACTTAATGCATTTGTTTTAAAATGAATTTGATCTGCAATATAATTCAAACCTTCGGATCCATGATAAACACAGTACATTCCTGCCATTACAGCTAATAAAACTTGTGCTGTGCAAATATTAGAAGTCGCTTTTTCTCTTTTTATATGTTGTTCTCTGGTTTGTAACGCCATTCTAAGAGCACGTTTTCCGTATCTATCTTTGGTTACACCGATTATTCTACCAGGAATTTCTCTTTTGTAATTTTCTAAACAAGCGAAAAATGCTGCATGTGGACCACCATATCCCATTGGAATTCCGAATCTTTGAGTAGTTCCTACAGCACAATCTGCACCCATATCTGCAGGAGATTTTAATTTTACCAATGCCATTGGATCACAAGCTACAACTACTTGTAGGTTATGTTCTTTGTAATAAGCTATATTTTCTGTGTAATCATAAATTACTCCATTTTTACCTGGATATTGTAGTAAAATTCCGAAATAAGAATCATTAAATTGATGCGTTTTGTGATTTCCTACAATGATGTCTATTCCCAATCCTTCTGCTTTTGTATTTAAAACTGAAATAGTTTGAGGAAGTACAATATCTGATATGAAAAATTTCTGAGCACCCGATTTTTTCTGCTCTTTGGTTCTACTTTCAAAAAACATATGCATTGCTTCTGCAGCTGCAGTAGATTCGTCTAAAAGTGAAGCGTTTGCCAATGGAAAACCTGTAAGATTGCTAATTACAGTTTGAAAATTCAACAATGCTTCTAATCTTCCTTGTGCTATTTCAGCTTGATAAGGTGTGTAAGCAGTGTACCAAGCAGGATTTTCTAATACATTTCTTTTTATAGCTGCAGGCATTATGGTATTGTGATACCCAAAACCGATATAATTCATAAAATCTCCATTTTTCAATGCTAAGCTTTTAGAATGTCTTATCATCTCATACTCTGATAGTGGAGCAGAAATATCTAATTCTTTTTCTGCACGAATGGCGTTTGGAATGGTTTGAGAAATCAATTCATCTACAGATGCAACTCCAATTTTTTTGAGCATTGCATTTTTATCATCTTCATTTAGAGAAATATGTCTATATACAAAATCTACTGTATTCATAAGATATTTTGGGTTTTTAGATTTAAGTTTTTCTTGCCGTAAAAATACGATTATTTTTAAAAAAAATAGGCTTAAAAAAGTGATTTATCTATTAATTTGTTCAGCGTTTTCAAAAATTCCAAAAGTTTCTAAATGGGTAACTAAATAAAGTACCACCCAATAATCGCAACAGTACAATAAAACCTTCACAATCCTAATGATATAAAA
>CAXYUO010000203.1:0-4792 GCA_964292185.1 uncultured Frigoriflavimonas sp. | reverse complement strand
TCAGTTTAAAATTTGATGAAACGATTATTATCAAAGATTTTAATCAAGAAATTTTTGAAAATGAAAAAGTGGTTTTTTCTGGAATTTCTGGTGCGGGAAAAACATCTTTGTTGAATTCAATTTTAGGTTTTGTTCCCATTTTTGAAGGAGAAATTTTCGTTAATAATAAAGAAGTGAATGCGCAAAATATTCACGAAATACGGCAACAAATTTCGTGGTTGCCACAAGAATTATTTTTTGATGTGAAATCTTGTCGAGAATTGGTAAATCTGCCTTTTTTATTTGAAGCTAATAAACAATTTCAACCGTCAGAAAGCGAGTTTCAAGAAATGATTGAGCAACTTCTACTCCCAAAAAATCTAATAAATAAAAACCTCGACGAAATTTCTGGTGGACAAAAACAACGCTTGGTTTTGGCTTCTTTGCTGCTTATTCCGAAGCCGATTTTGCTTTTAGATGAACCCACTTCTGCTTTGGATCAAAAATCTACAGAAGCGGTTTTAGAAATTTTGAAATCGCAGAAAAAAACACTCATAAGTTCTTCACACGATTCTTTTTGGAATGCGAGAATGGATAAAATAATTCAATTATAATGGGAGCACAAGATATTTCTTGGTGGGATTTAAGTTTGGGATATTTACTGATTATCTTTCCCATTTTGGTTTTTAAATATTACCAAACCGGATTGGTAAAGCCAACTTTAATAGCGATTGCGAGAATGACGGTTCAATTGTATTTGGTTGGTGTTTATTTAGAATTTATTTTTGAACTCAATAATGTTTGGTTTAATGTTTTGTGGGTTGCAATAATGATTGTAATTGCTTCTTTCACCACGATAAAAAGGGCAAAACTCAACCGAAAAATTTTCCTAATTCCGATGATGCTTGCCTTTTTGATTGTGATTTTTGCAGTAGATGCCTACTTTTTGGGAGTCGTGGTAAAGTTGGATTATTTGTTTGATGCACGATATTTTATCCCAATTACGGGAATGCTCATCGGAAATTCTATGTCGAATAATATTGTCGCTTTTAATGTATATTTTACACAATTAGATAAAAATCAAAATCAATATAAATTTGCACTTGCAAACGGCGCAACCAAAAACGAAGCGTTGAAAAGTTTTATAAAAGATGCTTTAATAAAATCTTTAAGTCCCACAATTGCAACCACATCCGTTGTTGGATTAATTTCTTTACCCGGAATGATGACGGGACAAATTTTGGGTGGACAAAATCCTGCAGTTGCGATAAAATATCAAATAATGATTATGATTACGGTTTTGGTAACATCATTAATGTCGGTTATTTTATCCATTTTACTCTCCAATAAATTCATTTTTGATGAAATGGATTTGCCTTTGAAGAATTTGTATTCTCGAAAATAATTAAGACTTCGTCATTGCGAGGAACGAAGCAATCTCATCATAGGATTGCTTCTTTCTTCGCAATGATAAAATTCACATTTAATAGTTATTCTATTTTCGTAATTTTGTGTTTTAAAAATTAAAAACATGTCCAAAAAAGCAATATTAGCCATTCTTGATGGATGGGGAATTGGAGAAAATCCAGAAGTTTCTGCCATCGCACAAGCAAATACACCATTTATAGATTCTTGTTTAGAGAATTTTCCGAATACAACCTTAGAAGCAAGTGGAGTAGCCGTTGGTTTGCCAATAGGACAAATGGGAAATTCTGAAGTAGGACACATGAATCTTGGAGCTGGAAGAGTGGTTTATCAAAATTTGGTAAAACTCAATATGGCTGTAGAAAATGCTACTTTAGGCAAAGAAAAAGAGATTGTAGATGCATTTAATTATGCAAAAGAAAATAATAAAAACATCCATTTTGTAGGTTTGGTTTCTGATGGAGGTGTGCATTCTCACATCAATCATCTAAAAGGTTTACTTACAGCAGCTTCGGAATTTGGATTAAAAGAAAATGTTTTTGTGCATGCTTTTACAGATGGTAGAGATTGCGATCCGCATTCTGGGAAAGATTTTGTAGAAGAATTGCTAAATCACATGAAAAATTCTACTGGGAAATTGGCTTCTGTTATCGGAAGATATTTTGCGATGGATCGTGATCAACGATGGGAACGTGTGAAATTGGCTTACGATGCAATGGTGAATGGAAAAGGAACTTTGACCAAAGATTTTGCAGAAAATATTCAAAAATCTTATGATGAAGGAATTACCGATGAATTTCTAAAACCATTGGTTCTTCAAGGAGATAATCATTTACCATTTGTGAAAATACAAGAGAATGATGTGGTTTTTTGTTTTAATTTTAGAACAGATAGAGGTAGAGAAATTACGGAAGTTCTTTCTCAAAAGGCTTTTCCAGATTACGATATGCAACCTTTGGATTTGTATTATGTAACGATTACCAACTACGATAAAAGCTATAAAAATGTACACGTAGTTTTTGATGATAAAGTTTTGGAAGAAACGATGGGCGAAATTCTGGAAAAAAATGGAAAAACGCAGATTCGAATTGCCGAAACAGAAAAATATCCTCACGTTAGTTTTTTCTTTTCTGGAGGAAGAGAAGCTTTATTTGATGGCGAAAAAAGATTGCTTTGCCCAAGTCCAAAAGATGTTCCAACCTACGATTTCAAGCCAGAAATGTCGGCATTTGATATTACCGAAAAGATATTACCAGAAATAGAAGGCGAAACTTCGGATTTTATTTGTTTAAATTTTGCAAATACAGATATGGTAGGTCATACCGGAGTTTTTTCAGCAGGTATAAAAGCTGCGGAAGTGGTAGATTCTTGCATACAAAAAGTGGCAACTGCAGCTTATGAACATGGTTATGCGGTTTTTATTTTGGCAGATCATGGGAATTCTGATGTGATGATTAACCCAGATGGAAGCCCTAATACACAACATTCTACGAATTTAGTTCCCTTAATTGTGATGGATAAAGACAAAACTTGGACTCTGAAACCAGGAAAATTAGGCGATATTGCTCCATCTATTTTGAAAGTGATGGGTGTGGAAATTCCGGAAGTGATGACGGGGGAAATTTTGGTGAGTTAAGAGATATTTCGTTTTTAAATTAAAAATTCCTGCAAACAGCAGGAATTTTTTTTTGTCAATTTTTTAAAATGATTTTAATAATTTATTTTCTCAATTCTTTTTTCTGTTTCACCTTTTTCATTTAATTGTAATAACAAAAAATATCCGGGTTTGGACGGGAGTAATTGCATGGGAATTTTAGAATTAAATTTTATTATATTATTGCTTTTATAAAGTCCATCTGTATAAACTACTGTTCCGTAGTTGTATTCTGTTACTTTAAATAAACCTTTGGATGTGATGTTTGCGTAGAAAAAAGTTAATCCTCTGTTTTTATCCAAAATATCGGAAAACATGTAATCCAAATATCCGTATTCTTTTAACATGAAACCCACTTCTCTGCTTTTACCATTAATTCGTGCAAATGAATTGTGCGTTTTAACAATTTCCTGCTTATTTTTAAACTCGAAATTCTCGTTAAATTCTAAGAAAATTAAATTTCCCAATGAAGTTCCACCAGTTATTGATTTGAAATATTCTCCTGCCATTACAATATTTTTGGAAGTGTCATCCATTACAAATTCATGAGCGTAGATAAATCCGCTATTCTTTATCTCACCATTCTTA
The DNA here is from genome assembly GCA_964292185.1 of uncultured Frigoriflavimonas sp. Taxonomy (GTDB): domain Bacteria; phylum Bacteroidota; class Bacteroidia; order Flavobacteriales; family Weeksellaceae; genus Frigoriflavimonas. The sequence continues at coordinate 1,146 of CAXYUO010000203.1, read as the reverse complement.
TCAATGTCTAATTTAATTTTTAAATCTGAAAATGGAACTAACTTTTTGTCAATTATTTCACCATGTTTATCTGCAGTAGTCATAAAAAAACCTACAGAATCTCCTTCAAGTTTTTTTCCAGCATTATAAACATCCCCAAATATGTAAATTTTTTCGTTTTTTATAGTTAGAGTTTTGGGCTCATATCTATACTTGTCATCATCTAATAATACATCTTTGATTTGTTTTCCAGTACTTGTATCTATAATCAACAAATGATAGCGTACCTTACTACTATTTCCGTCGTCCATGTATATAATACTCAATACATTTTTATCTAACCGATTATTTTTAATAATAAAAGATTTCTGTTTATCAATAATACTATTATTTTTAATATTTGTGTACAGTTCTTTACCTGTGTCATCTATTGCATAATTAATGTAATTTCCAGAACTTTTCGTATTTGAACCAAAGAACAAATATCCAACGTTTTCAATTGGGAAAATATTATAAAAAGCGTAACTTTCACCAACAACGTTCGTTGGTATATTCAGTAGTTTAGATAGTTTATTAGTTTTTAGATCATATATGAAATATTGATTGCAGTTTAAGCATTTCCCCTTTTCCATAGATTTTCCAGTAATTAAAAAAGAATTTTTGTTGTAAAGAATTTTAAAATCTTGCATTTCTACTTCAAATTTTAACAACATATCATCAATTTTATTAAGATTGATATCCTTTAAAACCAATTTGATATTTTTTGTTCTTAAATTAGATTCTCCTAATCCATTTAAGAAGTAATCTTTCTTGCCGTTGATTCCGCTTATTTCCGCATAGCCGAAAACCTCATTTTTATTATCCTTTAATGCAAAGGTTTGTTGACCAAAATAAGAAGTAACCATTGCAAATAACATTACTAGAAGATAGAATTTTTTCATCATGATTTATATTTTTTTTAAATTATTTATATATTGTTTTTTTGAATTAATTTTTTAAATAAAAAGTTGAAAGTTCTTCCAATTCTGTAGTAGATAGATTTTCCAATATTGCTAAAAAATGATAGTAAGAAGCCGATTGATGTTTAATATCTACGTCTTCTACTACTTTTTTATAGGTATATTTTTTTCGGGCTTCAGCTAATTTTTGTAAAAATTTCCCACGCAT
>CAXYUO010000202.1:0-4814 GCA_964292185.1 uncultured Frigoriflavimonas sp. | reverse complement strand
ATAAGAACTTTTAAATGATTTTCATAACAGATTTTTTCTTTATCGGACAGTAGTGCAATCAATTTAAAAAAACCATAAGATTTTTCAAGTAAATCTTGAAATTTTGGAGTACTGCTTTCAATTTTTAATATTAAAACAAGTTTCTGAGATTCGGGAAATAATTCGTAATCTTTCATTAAATTTTTATAGCTTAAATCTTAAATCTATTTTTAATGATACTTCAACTTCATATCTGGCTTAATCTCCAGCAAAGTTTCATAAATTAATTGTATCACATTTCCTACATCTTCTTTTGCTACCATTTCTACTGTGGTGTGCATATATCGCAACGGCAAAGAGATCAACGCAGACGGAACTCCGCCATTAGAATGTGCAAATGCATCGGTATCTGTTCCTGTTGCTCTGCTTGCTGCAGCTCTTTGATACGGGATTTTTTTGTCTTTTGCAGTTTTTACAATCAATTCTCGAATGTTGTGATGTACACTTGGTGCAAAGAAAACTACAGGTCCGTCTCCACATTTTTGGTCGCCTTCTTTTTTCTTTTCTATCATTGGAGTTGTCGTGTCTTGCGTAACATCTGTAATGATGGCGATGTTTGGTTTTATGGTATCTGCAATCATATCTGCACCGTACAATCCAACTTCTTCCTGCACAGAATTGGTTATATACAATCCGAAAGGAAGCGTTTTTTTGTTTTCATTTAAAAGTCTTGCAACTTCTGCAATCATAAATCCACCAATTCTATTGTCTAAAGCTCGGCAAACGAAATATCTGTCGTTCATTTCAAAAAATTCGTCTGGATACGTTATCATACAACCAACGTGAATTCCCATTTCTTCTACTTCTTTTTTGGTAATTGCACCACAATCTATAAAAATATTTTCCAATTTTGGAGTAGTTTCCTTTTCTGCACCCATTCTGGTATGAATTGCAGGCCAACCAAAAACGCCTTTCACAATTCCGTTTTCGCCATGAATGTTGACGATTTTTGAGGGAGCAATCATTTGATCGGAACCACCATTTCTGATAACGTAAATCATTCCATCATCGGTAATATAATTCACGTACCAAGAAATTTCGTCGGCATGAGCTTCTATCACAACTTTAAATTCTGCTTCTGGATTGATGATTCCGTAGCAAGTTCCGTAATGGTCTACTTCTATTTTATCTACATAAGGTTTTAGATAATTCATCCAAACTTTCTGACCTTCTCGTTCGAATCCAGTAGGTGAAGATGTATTAAGATATTCTTCTAAAAATGTGAGCGATTTTTTTTGAAATTTCATAAAAGGGAATGATTTTTGTGTGTTCAAATGTTGATTTAATGCAGTAAAAATAATGAATTTTAATAAGATATTTCTAGCTTTTCTATTATTTTTGGGAGTTTTTGTCTATTCTCAAGATATCATTCCGGTAAAACCTTTAAGCTCCTATGATCCAAGTGAACTAAAAACTGACGAATTTGGGAATAAATATTACTATGATGTAAAAGAAAAAGCAAGGGTTTATGAAATAGATGGCGAAACTGTAGTGATAATGGACGAATTGACACTTGTAAATAAGCCGAAATTCAACAATCAATTGGATAGAAATTATTATTATTTTTTAAATAAAAAACTATACAGAGTTTACCCACTTTTTATAAAAGCTTTGACGCAATATAGAGATATACAGGTAGAAATTGCAAGTATGCCAAGAGAAGATCAGCGGAAAATACTCAGAGAAAAACAGAGCGTTTTAGCAGATGAATATGAAGCTCAGATTAGAGATCTTACAACCACAGAAGGTAGAGTTTTCACAAAATTATTGCATAGAGCAACAGGAAAAACAGTTTTTGAAATCATCAAAGAATTACGCGGAAATTGGAGTGCTTTTTGGTGGAATGTGAAGGGCAATATTGCAGATGTGAGCATAAAAGAACCTTATGATCCTCATAAAAATAGAACAGATTTGTATTTAGAATCTCTACTACAATCTAACTGGAATTCTGGTTATCTTCAACCTTATGAAGGTTATGATACTTATAAAATTCAAAAATAATAGATAGAAAATTAACTAAAAAAAACATTTCTGATATTTTTCTTGCAATTTCTCGAAAGCAATAATATCAATTGGCAATTGAAAAGGGTTTTCTGTAGAATTGATAGGATGCCATTCTGCTTTTTCTATGCAAGGATCCATTATTAAAAAATCGTTCATATTTTCAATTTCTACTATATAATAGATGGTCAACAATTGTTCATTTTCCCGAAATTTAGAAACTTGAAAATTTTCTTGGGTGTAAAGATGCTCTACAATTTTAATTTTAGCATTCAGTTCTTCTTCAAATTCGCGGTGCAAACATTCTAAAATTCCTTCTCCAAATTCTAAACCACCACCTGGAAGTTTTACCAATTTTTCTCCGGCATACTCTTCATATAATGTCAGTACTTTTTCATCTTTTATAGCTGCAGCGTATATTCTAACGTTTATTTTATCTATCATTTTTATTTTTTTTGGTTTAAATACTTGAAAAATTTAATTAAAATAATTCTGAAATTTTCAAGCTGAATTTAATTTTTTCAAATTTCTAAATTATTTTTTCCAAGCGATCATCATTTCTCTTTTTCCAGGAGGTCCTTCTTTTTTTTCTACCGATAAATTTAAGGATTTTAAAATTCTACGCAAGCTTCCTTTAGAAGAATAAGTTGTGAAAAGAGCATTTTCTGCCATTTTATCTGTAACCATAGTTATTAGTTTTTCTTCCCAAAGATCTGGCTGAACTCTTGCTCCAAAACAATCAAAATAAATTAAATCTATTGGTGGAAGTTTAATGTTTTTTAAGTTAAAAAAATCATCTTTTATTTTGTGTAAGAAAAAATTGGGAACAATTTCTACCGATTTTTCCCAATCAGATTGATGAAGCTTTTCGTTGATATTTTTGAAGTTTTTATCAGAAAAAAATTGAGAATAGTCTAAATCTGCAATTTCTTGCTCATTTATTGGATATTTTTCTAGTGTAAAATAATTTATTTTATGACAAATGTCATTTTTCAAAAATTCATTAATACTTACCAAAGCATTTAAACCTGTGCCAAAACCGAGTTCTAAAATATTGATTTCATTAGTATTTAGCTGTTTTAATCCATATTCTATAAATACGTGTTCTGCTTCTTGCAAAGCTCCATGATGAGAGTGGTAAGTTTCATCTAAACTATTGACGTATAGTGTTTTACTTCCGTCTGAAGTTTCTTTTATTGTTCTTTTCAAAGGTTTTTTTTCAAATTTAAACTAAATTTATTATATTTATGCAATTATTTTCTACATCTATAATTATAATAAAAATTGAAATAATGATAATCCAAAAATCCAACAACCTTAGAATTTCTGATTTCGATCCAGAAAATTTCGCTTTCGGAAACACATTTGTAGATCACATGCTAATTTGTGAATATGAAGACGGAAAATGGGGAGAACCAAAAGTAATGCCTTACGGAAACTTGGCATTTTCTCCTGCAATGATGGGATTAAACTACGGACAAGCTTGTTTTGAAGGAATGAAAGCCTATAAAGACAAAGATGGCGAAGTTTTCTTATTTCGTCCGGAAAAGAATTTTGCAAGAATAAATAAATCAGCTTCTAGACTTGCATTGCCAGAAATAACAGAAGAAATGTTTATAGATGGACTAAAAACACTAGTAGATTTAGATAGAAATTGGGTTCCTCATGGAGAAGGTTTATCTTTATATCTTAGACCATTAATTTTTGCTACTGAAGAAGTTTTGAAAGCAAGAATTTCTGATAAATATATGTTTGCAATTGTGGCAACACCTGCAAAATTGTATTATTCTGAGCCAGTTTCTGTAAAAATTGCAGATCACTATTCTAGAGCTGCAAATGGTGGAGTAGGTTCTGCAAAAGCTGCCGGAAACTATGCTGCATCTTTTTACCCTACAAGATTGGCGATGGAAGAAGGGTTTGATCAAATAGTTTGGACAGACGATTCTACCCACCAATATTTTGAAGAAAGTGGAACGATGAATGTTTTTGTGAGAATAGGAGATACTATTTATACACCACCAACTTCAGAAAAAATATTAGATGGTGTAACAAGAGATAGCTTTCTTACGATTGCAGAAAGTATGAATATGGATGTGAAAGTGCAACCAATTTCTGTAGATATGGTAATGGAAGCACAAGAAAACGGAACTTTGAAAGAAATGTGGGGAGTTGGAACTGCGGTTGTAACTACTGTTTTTAAATCTTTTGGATATAAAAATGAAAAGTACAATTTGCCAGTTTTGTCTGATGATGAAAGTTTCGCACTTACAATAAAAAATAAATTGACAAATATTCAAGCAAATCTTACAGAAGATCCTTTTGGTTGGAGAGTAAAGGTGGAGAAAGGATTTTAATTTTTGCTAAAAGCAAAATTTTATGCTTAAATTTGAAATATTTATATTTTATAAACTATGAACATTGTAAATTGAAAGAACAAATAAAGAAATATTAATTCGACTATCTTCTGAAACAGATTTAGTAGGACTTCAGAGAATTTTAGACTATCTAAAATTTCGGGAAATTGCAACTAAAAGTAAAGCTTCTCAAAAGAAAATAGATGAAATTGCAATCGAATCCAAATATTCTTGGTGGAAAAAAAATAAAAGTCGGTTTTTAAATTGAAAATTGTTGTTGATACCAATATAATTTTCAGTGGACTTTTAAATCCTAATGGGACGATTAGCGATTTTTTGCTTAATTCCACTGCCGTCCGAAAGTTTTGTTAAAGTTTGTTAGAAATCTATGTCGATTCTTTGTTTAAAGGGGCAATACTC
>CAXYUO010000201.1:0-4820 GCA_964292185.1 uncultured Frigoriflavimonas sp. | reverse complement strand
TATTTCAACCAAAGTAATTTTGGAAAGAGCGAAGAAAACTTAAATAAAGCAAAAGTCATTTACGAAAAAACCAAAGATAAAAATGGTTTAGCAGTCGTCTCCCGAAAATTAGCTCAAACACAAGAAAATCAAAATAGAAGCAAAAGTGCTGCAGAAAATTACCAAAAAGCTGCGGGGTATAGCAGTGCAAAAAAGCAGGAAGCTGCTAACAGAAACGATTATTCTCGCGTCGCTTCAAAGTCTTTCGAAGCGAAAGAAAAAGCAGTTCAAGCAAATATAAGTTTGAATGATGCACCTGCAAATTCTGCTGAATTAGCGAAAGATTACAGCAATCTTGCAGAAATTAATGTTCAACAAAAAAACATTCCGAAAGCTGCAGAAAACCTGAATAATGCGTACGAAATTTCCAGAGCTTCACAACCAAGTCAAGCCATTGTTATCAACCAAAAAATGACGGATTTGTATGTGGATAATAAGAATTTTGATAAAGCTATTGAAGTAAAAAAGAAGGTTCTAAAAGAAGATTTTGTGAAAGAAAATTCACAAGAAAAAGTCAGTCAAATTCAGGAATTAGCAGATATTTATTTGCAGAAAAATGATGTGAATGAAGCCGTAAAATTGTTTAAAAATGCGTACCAAATTTCATTGGAAAAAGGACATACTTTGGAAGCCCAGAAATCTGTAGAAAAACTCGATAGTTTGTACCAATCTTCCGGAAATACAGATGCTTCTATGATTTTGTATCGAGATTTTTTAGATAAATTACCGAATTTGGTTCAACACGATCGTGGTTTGGTTGACTCAAAAATTTTAGAAGAAACGGAAGGGAAAATTGCATTATTAGAAAAAGAAAAACTATTAAAAGATGAACTGATTCGCAAGAAGAATATCTTTAATTATGGTTTAATAGGAGCATTAATTCTATTATCTGGAATGGTTTTTCTGATTTTTAGAACTTTAAAGAAAGTGCAGATTAAGAACAAGAAAATCGCTTTGCAATCTCTACGTCGAGAAATGAATCCGCATTTTATTTTTAACAGTTTAAATTCTGTAAATCAATTCATTGCAACCAATAATGAATTGGAAGCGAACCAATATTTAACCAAGTTTTCAAAATTAATGCGTGGTGTGATGGAAAACTCAACCGAAGATTTCATTCCTTTTTCGCAAGAATTAGATTTATTGACCAATTATCTTTCCCTGGAAAAAACACGTTTTACTGATAAATTTGATTTTGAAATTACGGTAAATGAAAATGTGAATCAACAAAATTTATTGATTCCAGGAATGCTTATTCAACCCTTTTTAGAAAATGCAATTTGGCATGGATTGCGGTATAGAACAGAAAAAGGTTTTCTGAAACTAAATCTTGAAAAAGAAAAAGATGTTTTAAAAATTAGCATAGAAGACAACGGAATTGGAATTGAAGAAAGTAAAAAACAGAAAACTGAACACCAAAAAAACCGAGAAGGACGCGGCATGAAAAATACTTTGGAACGCATAAAATTATTGAATGATTTGTATAAAAAAAATATTATTTGCAACGTGAAAGACTCTAAAAGTGGTGTTTTGGTAGAATTGAGAATAAATTTAGGATAAAACATAACTTCTAATTTTTTTATAGTCAAATAATGACTTTTAATTAATGAAATATATCTGTGCAAATCTGTGTAATCTGTGCGGAAAAATTTGCTCACAGATTTCACAGATTTACACGGAAATCATGAAATCATTTAAGTAGTTTTTTCCTTTTGTAGTTTTAAAAATTTTGAAATATAAAGTATGAAATTATCTTCAGTAATCATCGACGACGAAAAGATTGCAAGAGATGTTCTTCGGAATTATCTCACGAAATATTGTCCGCAAGTTGAGATTTTGGGAGAAGCTGAAAACATCAAAGAAGCCGTTCCTTTAATCGCAGAAAAATTGCCTCAATTGGTATTTTTAGATGTAGAAATGCCTTTCGGAAATGCGTTTGATGTTTTGGAAGCTACCAGTGAATTTTCTTATGAAACGATCTTTATCACAGCTTTTTCGCAGTATTCTTTGCAAGCATTAAACAAATCTGCGAGTTATTATATTTTAAAACCGATTGATATTCAAGAATTAATTTTGGCGGTGAATAAAGTAGTAGAAAGTGTAGAGAAAAAAGAAAGTTTTAATCGCAATAAAATTCTATTAGAAAATCTCAAATTACAACCTGAAAAACAGCAATTAATTTTACCCACTTTACAAGGTTTTGATGTGGTGAAAACGGAAAATATTGTTCGGCTTCAAGCAGATGGAAATTTCACGCAGGTTTATTTAATTGATGGATCAAAAAAAATGGTTTGCAGATTCTTAAAACATTTTGATGATCTGCTGGAAAGTCCTTTTGTGAGGGTTCATCGATCGCATATTGTGAATACAACTTTTGTAAAATCTTATCATAAAAACGGTGAAATTCTTTTGCATGATGGAGCTGAAATAGAAGTTTCTGGGACTTATAAAGATGCTTTTTTGGGGCTTTTTAAGTAGAAAATTAGAAAGAATTTTGTCAAAGATTTTAACTTTGACAAAGTGAAATCCATACCATTAAGTAATATTAAGGAGTTAAGTTTATTAAGAATTTCCTTCGGTAATTTTGATGCTGAAAACTAAAATTTGAAAAACCTTCGAGTGCTTTAATTATAAGAAAAACCTCGCATTGCTGCAAGGTTTCAATAACTAATAAATAAATTTTCAAATCTAAATATTACATTCTTTCATTCTTAATCTCCTCCACAATCTCCGGGTTCAAAAGGGTAGAAGTGTCCCCGAAATTAGAGAAATCACCTTCTGCAATTTTTCGCAAAATTCTTCTCATAATTTTACCAGATCGGGTTTTTGGTAAGGCAGAAACGAATTGAATTTTATCGAGTTTCGCGATTGGACCAACAGTTTCAGAAATTACATTGTTGATTTCTTTTCTTAAATTATCTCGATCTCTGGTCTCGCCGAAATCTTTTAAAATTACATAACCGTACAATGCACTTCCTTTCACATCGTGTGGATAACCAACAATTGCAGATTCTGCAACGGCTGGATGTAGATTTACGCTATCTTCAATCGGCGCAGTTCCAAGATTATGTCCAGATACGATAATTACATCATCAACTCTTCCTGTAATTCTGTAATAGCCCACTTCATCTCTCAACGCACCATCACCAGTGAAATATTTCCCCGGAAAAGCCGTGAAATAGGTTTCCTTGTATCTTTGATGATCGCCCCAAATTGTTCGTGCAATTCCAGGCCAAGGAAAACGGATGCATAAATTTCCATCTACCTGATTTCCAGTAATTTCATTGCGTTTATCATCCATCAAAACGGGTTGAATTCCTGGTAAAGGTAAAGTTGCATACGTTGGTTTTGTAGGCGTAACAAATGGAATTGGGGAAATCATCATTCCGCCAGTTTCGGTTTGCCACCAAGTATCTACAATTGGGCATTTTTTCTTTCCAACATGATCGTTGTACCAATGCCATGCTTCATCATTAATAGGTTCTCCAACAGATCCAATTACTCTTAAACTCGATAAATCGTGCTTTTCTACCCATTCATAAGATTCTTTTGCCAAAGATCGAATGGCAGTTGGTGCGGTATAAAATTGGCTAACTTTATGTTTTTCAATCACTTCCCAGAAACGGTCTGGTTCTGGATAAGTGGGAACTCCTTCAAAAATTACCGTTGTTGCACCATTTGCAAGTGGACCGTACAAAATGTAGGAATGACCGGTAATCCAGCCAATATCTGCGGTACACCAATAAATATCGTTTTCTTTATAATTGAATACATTTTTGAAAGTATAAGCTGTGTAAACCATGTAACCTGCCGTTGTATGAAGCATTCCTTTTGGTTTTCCGGTAGAGCCAGAAGTGTACAAAATAAATAGCGGATCTTCTGCATCCATCACCACAGAAACGAAATCTGCAGGCGCTTTTTCATACAATGGTTCGAACCAAATGTCTCTTCCTTCCTTCATTTTTACTTCACCGCCAGTTCTTTTTACCACCAAAACTTTTTCTACAGTTGGGCATTTTTCTACGGCATCATCGATGATTCCTTTTAAATCTATGGCTTTTGTACCACGGAAACTACCATCAGAACAGATAATTAATTTTGCTTCACAATCGTTTACTCGAGATTGAACAGCATTGGAAGAAAATCCTGCAAAAATTACAGAATGAACTGCGCCCAATCTTGCACAAGCCAACATGGTAACCGCCAATTCTGGAATCATCGGCAAATAAATACAAACTCTATCGCCTTTTTCTATGCCTAAATCACGCAATACATTTGCCGTTTTACAAACACGATTACTCAATTCACTGTAAGAAATATGCTGTGCTTCTTCTTTAGGATCGTTAGGTTCAAAAATGATGGCAGTTTTATCTCCTCTTTCGTTCAAATGCCGATCGATACAGTTTTTGGTAATGTTGAGTTTTGCGTTTTTAAACCATTTAATTTTGGCTTCTTGCATATCATATTCTACTACTTTCGACCATCTTTGGTACCAAACAAAATTTTCATCAGCAATTTGATCCCAGAATTTTTTCGGGTTTTTGATGGATTTTTTGTACTGTTTGAAATAGTCTGGTAAATTGTCTATCACATAATTTTTCATAAGTATATATTTATTGTTTTTATTTGTCTTTGTCTTATTGTATCGCCTAATCTTCATCGGTGTCTGTTTACCAATAATGGCGATTTCATAATATATTATTTTTCGTTTTTAAATTTTTTTTTTGAAGCCGGGAACCTGCTTTCTGTTGCAATCTGTCATTGCGGGGAACGAAGCAATC
>CAXYUO010000200.1:0-4859 GCA_964292185.1 uncultured Frigoriflavimonas sp. | reverse complement strand
TTCCAGCACTTCAAGTATGGAAGAAGCAGTAAAAACCTCTCTCTTAATCGCAGAAAAAGGAGACACAGTTTTGCTTTCTCCATGCTGTGCAAGTTTTGATTTGTTTCAAAATTATGAAGATAGAGGAAACCAGTTTAAAGAGCAGGTTTTGAAAAATTTAGATAAATAATAATATAAAAACGCAATAGTTCCTTCTCATTTGGAAATCGAAGATTCGCTGAATCAATTAAAGATTATACCAATTGAAGCAGAAGGTTAGAATGAGGAATATTATGGAAAACCAACTTACAGAAAGCAAATTTGAATATCTAAAGGGCGATAAAGTTCTTTGGATGGCCATTATTGTGATTTCTTTTTTCTCCATTTTTCCAGTTTATTCTGCGAGTTCTAATTTAGAATACATCGTAAATAAAGGAACTACAACAAGCCATCTTGCAAAACACACTTTTTTTGTAATGCTTGGTCTTGCAATTACAAGATTGGTAGGAACTATACGATATGAGTATATCGGAAAATTGAGCAGCATCTTTCTTGGATTGATGGTTGGATTATTGGTAATTACCATATTTACGGGTCAAACTATAAATGGTACAAGTGCTTCCAGATGGTTGATAATTCCTGGAACACCATTTTCATTTCAACCTTCAACATTTGCGTACTTAATGTTGATCGTTTATTTATGCAGATATCTCACAAAAAAAATAAAAAGAGATCGGCTTCCAATAGAAAATGTTTTATACGTTTTCGGACCAATATTATTGGTTTTTATATTAGTAGCAAAAGATAATGGTTCCACAGCATTAATGATTATATTGGTTTCAATCATTATTTTGGTAGTCGGTCAATTTAGCAAAAAATACATCGCAGGTTTTATAACCATTACAAGTGTTACAGCAGTATTATTAATATTAATAGCGTTAAACACAAATATTGGCGGAAACAGAATCCACACTTGGATGAGCAGAATAGAAACCTTTACTTCTACAAAAACGAAAGCAGCAAATGTAGAAACAGAAGCGATGAAGGCGAAAAACTATCAAGTAATGCAAGCAAAAGCAGCCATTGTTCATGGTGGAATTACGGGAATTGGACCCGGAAAAAGTGCTCTAAAACAAATGCTTCCACAATCTGCTTCAGATTTTATTTTCGCAATAATTGTAGAAGAATACGGACTTTTCGGAGCAATGTTCCTCATATCTCTTTATATGATAATGATTTTCCGAATCGTGATGATAGCCAATAAAATGCCTGCTTTTTTCGGAAGCTTGCTCGTTTTATCTATGGGAATAATGATTTTTGTACAAATTGCAGTTAATATTGCAGTTGCTGTAAATTTAATTCCTGTAACTGGTCAACCTTTGCCTTTAATAAGTTATGGTGGAACTTCCATGTTGGTTACCTACATTCAATTAGGTTTAATCTTAAATGTAAGCTCCAGAATACAAGTTCTAGATGAAGAAGGAATGGGCAAAAAACAAAATATTGAAGAAATAAATGATATAGCGTAAAAGTCACGAAGTGACGATTTAACAAAGAATAGGGTAAAACCCTATGAAATATATAATCCCGAAGGGATGAAATTATTATAAAATGAACGAACAAAAAGCAAATAGCCAAAAGCCAAAAGCAATTCGCATCTTAATGAGTGGTGGTGGAACAGGAGGACATATCTTCCCGGCAATTGCAATTGCTCAAGAAATTCAGAAAAAATTTCCTGAAGCAGAATTTTTGTTCATCGGTGCAAACGGAAAAATGGAAATGGAAAAAGTTCCACAAGCTGGCTTCAAAATCGAAGGACTAAATATCGCAGGTTTTGATAGAGGAAGCATGATGAAAAATCTTTCGTTGCCTTTCAAAGTTATTTCAAGTTTATTGAAAGCAAGATCCATCATTAAAAATTTCAAACCAGATTTCGCAGTTGGAACAGGAGGTTTTGCTTCTGCTCCTTCCCTTTTTGTAGCTTCCAGATTAGGAATTCCTATCTTTTTACAAGAGCAAAATTCTCTTCCAGGGAAAACCAATCAATTTTTAGCTAAAAAAGCAAAAGCAGTTTTCACGGCATATCCAAATATGGAAAAATTCTTCCCGAAAACGACCACGCATTATCTTGGAAATCCAATCAGAGAAGCCATTATTTCTGGAATGATTGATAATAAAGAAGCAAAAACAAAATTGGGCTTGAATCCCGAAAAATTGTGTGTGCTTTCTGTTGGCGGTTCTTTAGGAAGTAAAACTTTGAATGATGCTTGGTTACAAAATTTAGAAAATGTAAAACAACAAGATATTCAATTAATTTGGCAAACAGGAAAAACGGAATATTCAAAAATTTTGTCAGAAGTCGGAAGTCGGAAGTCAGAAGATGAAAGCCAACTTCAAATTAAAGAATTCATTTCAGATATGGCATTAGCATATTCTGCAGCAGACATTATCGTTTCTCGAGCAGGAGCAATTGCAATTTCTGAATTAGCAGTTGCCGCAAAACCAATGATTTTGGTGCCTTTCCCTTTCGCAGCAGAAGATCATCAAACCAAAAATGCTTTGTCTTTGGTTGAAAATGATGCCGCAAAAATGGTGACAGATAAAGAAATGCCAGAAGAATTTTGGAATACACTTTCAGAATTAATTGATAATAAGCAACTAAGAATAAGCTTGACTAATAATTTAAAAAATTTAGCAAAACCAAAAGCTACCGAGGAAATTGTAAATGAAATTTTAAAAACAATCGTAAAATAATGAAATATTTAAACTCTTTTCAGAATTTTTACTTCGTTGGTATCGGAGGAATTGGCATGTCTGCATTGGCAAGGTATTTCCACGCTTCTGGCAATACAGTTTTGGGCTATGATAAAACCGAAACCAAACTAACTTCCACCTTAAAATCGGAAGGTATTCCCTTTTCTTTAGTTGATGAAATTTCTGAAGATATTTTAAATTTAAGCCCAGAAAACACCTTAGTTATCTATACTCCAGCTATCAAAAATTTGAAAATTCTGGATTATTTTAATGAAAATTCGTTCACGGTTCTAAAAAGAGCAAAAGTTCTTGGTTTGATTACAGAAGGTACAGATTGCATCGCAATTGCAGGAACTCACGGAAAAACTACGACTTCCACTTTGGTTGCGCATCTTTGCAAAGAAGCGAACTTACCGTTTTCCTGTTTTCTTGGTGGAATTTCCGAAAATTTCCAAAGCAATTTCTTGTATAATGGCGACGAATATTCTGTGTTAGAAGCCGATGAATACGACAGAAGTTTCCTTTCGCTTTCTCCAAACTGGGCAGTTGTTACAAGTACAGATGCAGATCATTTAGATATTTACGGAGATGTAGAAACCATAGAAGAAGGTTTTCAAGAATTTGCAGAATTATTGCCCAACAAACAGCATTTATTTGTGAGAAAAGGCGTTTCCATAAAAGGAAATTGCCAAACTTACGCTGTAAATGAGAAAGCAGATTTCTATTCCGATAATCTTAGAATGGAAAACGATAAAATTTTGTTTGATTTTCATACAAAAACAGAAACGATAAAAGATTTTTCTTGGGAAATTCCGGGGATTCACAATGTAGAAAATGCAACTGCAGCAATTGCATTATTGAATTCTGTAGGTGTAGAATTTTCTGTTTTAAAAGATGGAATCGCTTCATTCAAAGGGATAAAAAGAAGATACACCAAACATTCTTTCGAGAGTGGCAAAATTTATATTGATGATTATGCACATCATCCAACAGAACTAAATGCGGTAATTGGATCAATTAAAACATTTTACCCAAACAAAAAATTGTTGGTCGTTTTTCAGCCACATTTATTTAGTAGAACAAGAGATTTTGCAGATGGATTTGCAGAAAGTCTGAGCAAAGCAGATGAATTATTACTTTTAGATATTTATCCAGCAAGAGAATTGCAAGAAAATTTTGAAGGAATTACATCAGAATGGCTTTTAGATAAAATAAATTTAGACAAAAAAGAAAATATACAATTAGCAAACGCATTAGAAAAAATAAAAGAAAAGGAGTTTGATATTTTACTCACAGTTGGAGCAGGAAATATAGATACTTTGTATGAACCGATTATTGAATGGATGGGAAATTGAACGCTGGTCTTTTAATCGCAAGGTAAAACAAAGGTTCATCTCTCAAACTTTGAAAATATTTTTAAGAGAAACAATGGCGTAAACTTATCAAAATAAGATAAAGATTGAACTAATTATTTAAAAATGAAATGATGACAGAAAATGAAATTTCTAAAATAGTTTTTGAAGCGGGTTTAAGAATTCATCGAAAATTAGGATGTGGTTTATATGAAAATGTTTATGAAGAATGTCTTTTTTATGAATTGAAAAAAGCAGGATTGAAGGTAGAAAGACAAAATAGTTTGGCAGTAATATATGAAGATCTAATAATTGAAAAAGCATATAAAATGGATTTATTGGTTGAAGATTTGGTCGTTTTAGAAATAAAATCTGTTGATTATTTAACTACGTTTCATTCAACACAATTGAAAAATTATTTAAGATTAGGAAACTATAAATTAGGAATGTTATTGAATTTTAACCAAGGATTATTTAAAGATGGAGTAAAAAGGATAGTAAATGGATTATAAATTTAAAAAAAAGAAAATAAATTAAGATGAAACTTAGTATTTCGAGAGTAAATGAAATGTCTTTGTTTTCCTTAAAAATAAAGATTAATTAATTAAAATAAAACTTAGTTTAACCTTGCGTTTAAAAAAAAATATTCGCAAAAAATATTGGAACAGCGTTAAAAAAAGAAAATTAAGATAAAACTTAGTATTTCGAAAATAAATGAAATGTCTTTGTTTTCCTTAAAAATAAGGAGTATATAATTTAAAAAATCTTAGTTTA
>CAXYUO010000199.1:0-4920 GCA_964292185.1 uncultured Frigoriflavimonas sp. | reverse complement strand
ATCAGAAGTCTCCATGAAGATTTTAATGAAAAGTAGCTGTTGCGATTATTGGGTACCATTAGAATAAAGATTAAAATAAAAATTTTTCCGTAAATAGGTTTCCAGGTTATTTTTTCTTTAGAAATAGGCTTTTTTTGAAAAAAATCTTCTGTTTCTTGGCGATAATCTTCTTTATCTCCTTCAAAAATTTCAATTATTGTAATGGCTTTCACGGCTGTTTTTCCTGTAAAAGTATTGTGAGCGTGAAGTATTATTTGAAATCTACCGTTCTGGAATTTTGAAATTTTGAAAGCACGTTCTCCATGAGTTTTTTCTAAACCAAATGGCAACAATTTCACTACATCTGCATTATTGGTAATCCATTTTATAATGATTTCTTCTCCTTCTTGAGCTCTAATTTTGTTTGCAGAAAATGCTTTGATAAAAGGTGGTAAATTGGATCTGGAAGGTGCATTGGTATTTTTAATACTAAAGTCATAATTTATTCTACTTTCCTTATTGGTAAGCGTTTCGTAGGCTTCATGAATTTCTTGAAAACGTTTAGAAAAATATTCGTCGTTTTCATTTTTATCAGGATGGTATTTTAAGGATAGTTTTCTGTACGCTTTTTTTATGTCTTCAGAAGAAGCATCTTTTGGTACGCCAAGAAAATAGTAGTAATCTTTCACAGAATGCAATTTGCTTCACAAAAATAGTAAAAAATAAAGGGAGAAATTCATAAGTTCTAATTAACAATTAAATAATTAATAATTAAATGATTATCAAGTATTTGCTATTGTAAAATATATCAATACTTTTTTTCAGCTGCGAATTTAGAACGCAATATTTAGCAGCCCGACCTGGAGCTGGTCATTGCGAGGAACGAAGCAATCTGATCAACGGATTGCTTCGTTCCTCGCAATGACATCGGGAGTGGAAGGCGGAAATAGCTGCCCAAATAAAATATTAAATTAGCATTCGACGAAGTCAAATAGCTGCCCAAAAAAATAGATTTTTAAAACTTTATTTTTAAATAGATTTCCCTATTTCTGATTTTTAATTTTTAAAATTGTATATTTAAAAGTACAAAATACTTCTATGCAAAACGAAAACAAACCCGAAATAAAAATCACTAAAAAGAAGCTAAATTATCCTATTAATGAGCCTTTGCATCAATATTTAACGTTTTATAATAGAACTTTTAAATCTCCTATTACTTACGAAGATTTATTAAGATTTACAGATAATTTTCCGATTTTGGATAAAGAAGGAAAGGATACTCTTTGGGAAGGTGTGATGTATAACTATCATGAAATGAATGAAATACATGAAAATCTTAAAAAAATATACCAAAGATTGAGTTCTGATGGTAATGAAGAAGCAACTTCTCATTTGAGAGTAGATAGTATAGATTTTTGCACATTCGGGAATTCTCACCCATTTCGCATAAAAATTAGGAATCATTCTAATGATAATCATGATTATTTTTACGTGAAAAAAGCCGATGCTTCTCGTATTTATGGTTTAGAATTAGAATATATTTTGTCTCCAAATCGCATCAATTTTTTGGTGTATGAAGATACTTTGATTGAGGAACATATTGCAGGAATTCCTGGTGATGTTTATTTAGATAAATATTTGAATGAAAGTACGCATAAAATACGCTTGGCAAAGGAATTTGTGAAATTTAATGAAAGGTGTTTTTTGCGATTATTGGGAGATCAACGTTCGTATAATTTTGTGATTGTTCTTACTCCAGATTTTGATGAAATGCAGTACAGAATTCGCAGTATAGACTTCGATCAGCAAAGTTATGAAGGAAATATGAACTTGTATAAACCGCAATTTTTTCGAGAAAATTTAGAATATGTGCAAATGGTTGCCAATAATATAGATGAAGCTTCTATTCGCCAATATCAGTATGAAGAAAGATCGCTTTTGGCAAAACGGATGCTTGTTGGGAAAAAACGACTTTCTAGATTGATAAAAGTGATGAAAAATGATGAAATAGCACCAAAAGAAAAAATGGAAAGTTTGAGACAAGAAATTTTCGAATCTATACACGATAATTCTCTAAAAAATTGCCAATCTATGGGAGATATTGTGGAATCAGTGCTGAATTTCACCTTGAAAAATTATAATAATTCTATTGTGGGGAAATAGGGTTTTTGCTACTAAATCAAAAATTATTTCACATTAAAATAATTCAATAAAAAAAGTGCAGAATTTTCTGCACTTTAATCTATAAAATATTGTTTCTATTTTGAGGTTTCATCTTTAGAATCTCCTTCTTTTTCTTCTGGCTTATCTTTTTTTACGGTATAAGTAGGATTTTTAGGAAGGTTTGTTTTTTTTTCTTCTTTGATGATTTTTGCTTCTTTAGTGTCTTCACCTTTTAAATAATTTGGCAAATTTAATCCTGCCATATTAAACAAATCGTTCAATGGTGGAACAGATTTCATCATTCCTGAAACAAAATTGGAAGTAGAAGTAGTTCCATCTGCATTATTTCCGCCATCCCAAACTGTAATTTTATCAATTTTAATATTTTTCACAGCTTCTACTTGAGTTTTCACCAATTCTGGTAATTTTTCTATTAATAATAATTGGAAAGCAGAATTCGTATCTCCACCTGCAGCTTGTACTATTTTGTCGTAACCTTCTGCTTGTTTAGTAAGAATTTCGTACAAACCTCTAGCTTCTGCATCCATTTTTGCGAAAATTGCATCTGCTTCTCCTCTTGCTTGAAGTCTTATTTTTTCTGCATCTGCTTCTGCATCTATTATTTGTTTTTGTTTTGCAATTTCTGCAGGTATTACAATATTTGCATTTTGTGTAGCACGTTCTCTTTCTGCTCTTGCTTTTTCTGCCAATTGCTCTGCAACATAAGATTCTTCTAATGCTTTTGCAGCTTGCACTTTTTCTGCAGTCATCGCTAGTTTGCTTGCTTCAGCTTCTTTTTCTCTACGCAAAGCATCAGATTGTGCGATGGTAATTTTTGCTTCATTTTCTCCTTTCACAGCCAAAGAATCTGCTTCGGAAGTTGCAATTCTAGCTTCTTTTGCTGCAACAGCTCTACCAATACTTTCGTCTTTTGCTGCAGAAGCGATACTCACTTCTCTATCTTTATTGGTGATTGCAATTTTCACATCACGATCTCTGTGTGTTTCTGCAATTTGGGTTTCTCTTTCTCTGTCTGCAATTGCTTTTCCGGTTTCCCCGATTTTTTCTTGTTCTGCTACAGAAATTTTTGCTTCGTTGATTGCTTTTGCAGCTGCTTCTTTTCCAAGAGCTTCTATATAACCAGATTCATCTTTGATGTCGGTTACGTTTACGTTGATTAATTTTAAACCAATTTTTTTCAGTTCATTATCTACGTTTTTAGCAATGTTTTCTAGAAATTTATCTCTGTCTGAGTTTATTTCTTCAATCGTCATCATTGCAACTACCAAACGCAATTGCCCGAAAAGTATATCTTTAGACAATTCTTGAATTTGCTCATTCATCAATCCTAAAAGTCTTTCTGCCGCATTTCCCATAGAATCTGGTTCTGTAGAAATAGCAATAGTAAATCTACAAGGAACATCTACACGAATGTTTTGTTTAGAAAGTGCATTGGTAAGATTGGCTTCTATAGAAATTGGTTTTAAATCTAAATAAGCATAATCTTGAATTACAGGCCAAATAAAAGCACCACCACCATGAACACATTTTGCAGATTGTCCACCAGTTTTTCCATAAATGACCAAAATTTTATCCGATGGACATCTTTTGTACCTCGAAATAAGCGCGAGAATGGTTACAAATACTACAAATGCACCAATTCCTATTAAAATAAATCCTTCCATTAATTATATATTTTTTATTAAATTTTTTCTACAAATAAAATCTGATTTTCTACTTTCACCACCTTCACATTATCGCCAGAATTAATACTGTTTTCTCCTTCTGTTATTGCTTCTAATTCATGAAAACTACCATTAACGCTCAATTGTACTTTTCCTGAACCATTTTTGTTGGCAGGAATATTCATGTAAACTTGAGCAGTTTTTCCCAATGCATTATTTATATTAAAGGTATTATCTTCCTGTAATTTTAAAATTTGTTTGATGATAACGAAGAAAATGGCAACAAATATCATCCCGACTACGAAAGCCAAAATAACCAATATTGCATCATTAAATTTACCATAAAAAGCAACTCCTGTCCAACCGAAACCTAATAAAAAATTGATTAAATTTCTGAAAGTAAACAGTTCAAAAGGAGCATCTACATGATGAAAATCTCCGTCGAAATCGGCATCTAAATCTGCGGAAGCATCTGTTCCGAGAAATGTCATGATGGTTTGAAAAATAAAAATAAGCGATGCGAAAAAAGCGAGATACCAGAAAGATTGTTGTAAAACTGGTAAGTCATAAAAATATTCTGGAATCATAATTTTAAATTGAACTGCTAATATAATTAAAAGTAAGTTGATTTGCTATATGAAATGTATTAGAAATTGAGATTTATTTTCAAATATTCTCTCTATTTTCTAATTTGCCATAACTGTTTTTATATTCTTTTCCTTTTTTCGGATGTGTAAATTTTAATGCAGACCAAGTAGCGTTTATGCTTATGCATTTACTTTCTACAAGTCCATATTCGTAACCGATTTTTATTATAGATTTTATATTAAGATCTGTATTTTCTTTACCAGATTTTGGCCAAGAAACCCATAAACAAACAATTTTGCTTAAATGATTTTTTAAATTTGGAAACTCAACGTGGAAATTCTTTTGTGTAATTACAAAAAAATGAATGTAATCAAATTCGCCTTCCAACTCGGTTTTGATGTTGAGAAAAGGAAGTTTTAAAGATTCAATCACATTTTCTGGCTCGTTAATAAAAATACTTCTTGCGAAAGAAATACGTCAATTTAGAACATTTTTCGCCATTTCT
>CAXYUO010000198.1:0-4945 GCA_964292185.1 uncultured Frigoriflavimonas sp. | reverse complement strand
CCTAATAAATTCAATTATTTCTTCTTGACTCTTCTTACTTGTTTTTGTCAATATTTTACGAATGGTTTCTCTTTTATTAGCTTGTTCTTCTGGGGTCATTAACTCCCATTTTAGTTTTTTTATTATTAGTAGATTGCCATAATATTCATTTCTTTCCGTTTCAATAGTTTTTCTATGTGCATCTAGTTCTTCATCAGTCTTAAATCCTACAAAAACAATAGGGTATAATTCCTTGTTTCTTAAAATTAATTGTTCTAATTGTTCTTTTTTGGTCATGATTATATTTCTTTTAAAATTATTTCCCCCACGCTGGCGCAAGCGTCACGCTCATGTCCAAATCCTGCTATAAATTTACATCAATTTTCAAAGTAGTTTGGTCATCATCGCAATAGTTTTTTGCACTGCTGTATTTATAATGCCAAGATTCTGAAACAAAACCGCTTTTTACAGGATTTTCGTGAACGTAATTTAATTTCTGTTCAAAAACATTCAAAGACCAAATTTCTATCGGTTGATTATTCTGTTGCCAAAATTGAAATTCTTGTACATTAGAATTTCTTTTCCCTGCTTGCTGAAACATCCACAAAAGCCACTCTTTTCTACTTTCCTGCGGATTTTCTTGTATCGATTTAATCATTTTTCTTGATGTAAATCCTTTAAAATCTCTAATCAGATCTGAAGGATTGCTATCTCTTGCTCGAAAAATTAAATGAACATGACTGGGCATAATGCAATAACCAAAAATAATCATTCCTTTTTTCTTTCTACAATAATCTAAAGACTCAATGATCAAATCAAAATATTCTAATCTCGTGAAAACATCAATCCAAAAAACGGTTGCAAAACTAATAAAGTAGGCACCGTCTTTTTCATGGAATTTGTATTTTCTACTCATTTTATTTATTTAAAATATTAATGGGCACGAGCGTGACGCTCGCGCCAGCAATGGGGTGCCAATAATTTATACAAAAGTAAAAAAAATTTCTTCTCACACTAATTTTAATTAAATTTGTAGAAGTCGCAACTTACTTACATATATCTATAGGTCTAATTATTTTTAATATGTAGTTAAGTTGCGACCTCTGAAAAAATAATATAAAAATGAAAAATTTAATCAAACTTTTAATTCCAATATTTATTGTAATATTTTCCTTTGCAAATGCTCAAAGTATGCAACCAGGTGGAAATTCAGCAAATCCAAATCTGGATAAATTTGTAGGAACATGGAAATGGGAATCAAATGGAGATTCTTTTAAAATGATTTTAAATAAAATCAACACTCAAATGCCTGTTAATATTGTATATACTGCCGATCAATTATATGGTGTTCATGAATATAAAGTTAATAATTCAATTGTGGAAACTTCTTTGAATAATATTAATATTGCACATAATTTAAAAAAATATACATTAAGTTCTTTTGGTGGTTTGCCAGATCCACATAAAATTATTTTAGGAATTAGTCATATTTCTAAAAACAAAGGTGTTAATGCAGTTGTAGAATGGTTAGATGCCACACATATAAAAATAGTAAGCATTGAAAATTATCAAGGTGTAAAAATGAGTACACCTAATAATCCCTATCATTCAGAAATAACTTTACCACAAAATATAATTCTTACAAAACAATAATATTAAAATCCCACCAAGTAATTAGTGGGCTTTTTTTAGTTAATAATTCGATCTAGCAGATTTGCAAAACATGAACATAATCAGTAATTCAATACAACAGTAAATAAAATTTCCCACCACCATTAAATTCATTAAATTTGTACAAAATTAATTTAAAACAAAAAATATGAGTTACATTTCGTACATAGAAGCAAGACAAATTTTAGATTCCCGCGGAAATCCTACTGTAGAAGTAGATGTTTTCACAGAAAGTGGTGCAATGGGAAGAGCTGCAGTTCCTTCTGGAGCTTCTACCGGAGAACATGAAGCAATGGAATTACGCGATGGCGGAAGTTTATTTATGGGAAAAGGTGTAACCAAAGCTGTAGAAAACGTAAGAGAAGTTATTGCTCCAGAATTAATAGGAATGCCAGTCTATGATCAGAATTTCATCGATCAAATTATGATAGATTTAGATGGTACACCAAATAAATCTAAATTGGGTGCAAATGCAATTCTTGGTGTTTCTTTGGCTGCTGCAAAAGCTGCTGCTACAGAATTGAGAATGCCTTTGTATAAATATGTGGGTGGTGTAAATGCAAACACGCTTCCTGTTCCTATGATGAATGTAATCAATGGTGGTTCGCATTCTGATGCGCCAATTGCATTTCAAGAATTTATGGTAATGCCTGTAAAAGCGGAATCTTTTTCAGATTCTTTAAGAAAAGGAACAGAAATTTTTCATCATTTAAAAGCAATTCTTCATGGTCGTGGTCTTTCTACTGCAGTTGGAGATGAAGGTGGATTTGCACCAAAATTTAAAGGAACAGAAGATGCTCTTGATACACTTTCTCAAGCTGTAGAAAAAGCTGGATATAAAGTTGGAGATGATGTAATGTTCGCTTTAGATT
This sequence comes from uncultured Frigoriflavimonas sp., assembly GCA_964292185.1. Classification (GTDB taxonomy): domain Bacteria; phylum Bacteroidota; class Bacteroidia; order Flavobacteriales; family Weeksellaceae; genus Frigoriflavimonas. Next base: position 2,423 of record CAXYUO010000198.1, on the reverse strand, counting down.
GTGCTGCTTCAGAGTTTTATAAAGATGGAATGTATGATTATAGAAAATTTGAAACTCCAGAATCTGCTCTGTTCAACAGAAGCGAGCAAGTGAATTATTTAGCAGAATTGGCAGCTAAATATCCAATTATTTCCATAGAAGATGGTATGCACGAAGACGATTGGGAAGGTTGGAAAATGTTGACAGATAAAATAGGAGATAGAGTGCAATTAGTAGGAGACGATTTGTTTGTAACTAATGTAGAAAGACTTTCTAGAGGAATTAATGAAGGGATTGCGAACTCAATTTTGGTAAAAGTAAATCAAATTGGTTCTCTTTCAGAAACGATGGATGCTGTGCAAATGGCGCAACACAACAGATATACTTCTGTAATGTCTCACCGTTCTGGAGAAACCGAAGATTCTACCATTGCAGATCTTGCAGTTGCTATGAATTGCGGACAAATAAAAACAGGTTCTGCTTCTCGTTCAGATCGTATGGCGAAATACAACCAATTATTAAGAATAGAACAAGCTTTAGGAGATACAGCCTATTTCCCTGGATTAGATGCTTTCAAAATTAATAGATAATTTGTAAGTATTTAATAATCAATTTGATAAATTGAAATTTTCAAAGCTGATAGAATGTAAAAATATTCTATCAGCTATTTTTATTAAAATTTATTAAAGTTCTGACTTTTTTTATTTGATTATTAAACACTTTTTCCGTACTTTTAACAAAATAAATTCAAGAAAATGTCAGAAAATAAAGTTACATTAAGCTATGATGGAAAATCCTTTGATTATCCTATTATAGAAAGCACAATAGGAGATAGAGGAATAGATATTTCTAAATTAAGATCAGAAACCGGTTTAATAACTTTAGATCTTGGTTATAAAAACACGGGTGCTACCATAAGTGAAATTACTTATCTTGATGGAGATAAAGGAGAGTTGTTTTACAGTGGTTATCCAATTGAAGAAATTGCAGAAAAATCTAACTTTACAGAAGTTATGTACCTTTTGATGTATGGAAATTTACCAACGAAAGTACAATTTGAAAAATTTGAAGAAGGTATAAAAAAATACAACTATGTAGCAGATGAAATGAAGCGTTTGGTAGATGTTTTCCCAAGATCTGCACATCCAATGGGAGTTTTGTCTTCTCTAACTTCAGCTTTAACGGCATTTAATCCAAAAGCTGTAGATGTAAATTCTAAAGATGATTTAGATCACGCAGCAGAAATGTTAATAGCAAAATTCTCTCATCTTTGTGCTTGGACTTATCGTAAAAAAATGGGATTACCAATCAATCATGGAGATAATAATCTAAATTATGTAGAAAACTTTTATAAAATGGTTTTCCGTGTTCCGAATAAAGATTTTGAATTAAATCCTATCGTAGTAAACGCTTTGAATAAATTACTTATTCTACACGCAGATCATGAGCAAAATTGTTCTACATCTACAGTAAGAATGGTTGGTTCTGCACATACAGGATTGTTCGCATCAGTTTCTGCAGGTATTTCTGCACTTTGGGGTCCACTTCATGGTGGAGCAAACCAAGCTGTTATAGAAATGCTAGAAATGATAGAAAATGATGGAGGAGATGTTGCAAAATATGTAGAAAAAGCAAAAAATAAAGATGATAATTTCCGTTTAATGGGATTTGGTCATAGAGTTTACAAAAACTTTGATCCAAGAGCAAAAATTATCAAAAAAGCAGCAGATGATATTTTTGATGCTTTAGGAATTGAAGACAAAGCATTAGATATAGCTCGCCAATTAGAAAAAGTAGCACTAGAAGATGAGTATTTCATCGAAAGAAAATTATATCCAAATGTAGATTTCTATTCAGGTATTATCTACCGTGCATTAGGAATTCCAACAGAAATGTTCACCGTGATGTTTGCACTAGGAAGACTTCCAGGATGGATTTCCCAATGGAAAGAAATGCGTTTGCATAACGATCCTATAGGAAGACCACGTCAAGTATACCAAGGTTCTAAACGTAGAAGTTACGTGGAAATGAGCCAAAGATAATTCTCAAATTATAATAATATAATCCCTTTCAATATTTTTTGGAAGGGATTTTTTTATCCTTGAAAGGAACAAAGAATTTACTGTAATTATGAAGAGTGAAAATCGTGTAGTCATTGCGAGGAACGAAGCAATCATTTTTTTGAACCTTTTTTCGTTTTCCACACCCTCTTTTCTGACAATGGAGCATGTTCCATCGTTACTAAAAGAGCTCTTTTCAATTTGGAATACAATGATTTAATATTTTTTTTTAGATAAAATTAAAAATCAATTATCAATAAATAATGTATATTTGGAAAATTAGATTTTTTAAAACTTTCATTTTACAAAACCTCCATAATTCTACTTTTAACCCAATAATCGCAACAGTACAATAAAACCTTCACAATCCTAATGATATAAAAG
>CAXYUO010000197.1:0-4957 GCA_964292185.1 uncultured Frigoriflavimonas sp. | reverse complement strand
CTATCTATAAGATGTTCTTCGGCAATCATTTTTATATTTTCTACTAACGCACCTATCTCTTCTTTTGTAGTTAAATGGCTGAAGGAAATACGAAGTGGTGTTCCATTTTCCATCTGGTCTTCATCTAAAACCATCATCATTACCATAGAAGGTGTAGAAGCTCCAGAAGAACACGCACTACCTTGAGAAATTGCAATACCTTTCATATCTAATTTCATTCCTATTAATGGTTCTTTGAAAGGAAGAAGTATGTTTACTAATGTATATAAACTATTTTCAATTTCTCCACTTCTACCATTAAAAACAACTCCAGGAATTGCTTCTTTTAATTTTTGGATGGTATAGGATTTCACTTCTTCCATAGATTTTCTATAGGTTTCCATATTTGCCAAAGAAAGTTCCAAAGCTTTTCCCAAACCTACAATTCCACAAACATTTTCTGTTCCTGCACGCAAACTTCTTTCTTGAGGTCCGCCAGTTATAAGACTTTTTAATTTTGTAGCTTTTCTCACAAAAGCAAAACCAGTTCCTTTTGGTCCGTGGAATTTATGAGCACTGCAAGAAGCAAAATCTAATGGTATTTTTGAAAAATCTAATGGATAATGAGCCATAGTTTGAACTGTATCCGAATGAAATAAGGCATTATTTTCTTTACAAAGATGAGCTACTTTTTCTATATCCAAAAGGTTTCCTACTTCATTATTCGCATGCATTAAGCTTACAAGAGTTTTCTTTTCTGAAGATTTCAGAAGCTCCTCTAAAGTTTCTAAACTAAGATCTCCTTGCTTATTTGGACGAAGATAAACCACTTCTACACCTTTTCTTTGCTTTAATTCTAAAGTAGTTTCGCTTACGCATTTGTGTTCTAAAGGAGAAGTGATAATTCTTTCTACTCCTAGATTTTCAACGCAAGATTTCAGTATCATATTATTAGATTCTGTTCCACAAGATGTGAAAATAATTTCCGCAGGAGAAACATGCAAATAATCTGCAGCTTGTCTTCTCACGTTTTCTAATAACACTTTTGCTTCTTGCCCAAAACTGTGAGTAGAAGATGGATTTCCAAAATTATTTTTCAAAACAGACACCATTGCGTCTATTACTTCTTCTGCAAGTGGCGTTGTAGCAGCGTTATCTAAATATATTTTTTTCATAAAGGTAGTTTGTAAAAATAAATATAATATTAATGAAAAAATTTGAAATGGCTTTCATTTGCCCATTCTAGCATTTGTAAATCTCCAGAAGTATCTCCGAAAGCTATCGTTTTATCAAATTTCATGTCTTTTGTAGCTTCTGCTATCCTGTTTACTTTTTCAATTTTGTTGCAGTTTTTACCAATAAAATTACCTGTGAATTTTTCATTTTTAAATTCTGCTTGTGTCGCCAAAAGTGTCATTTTAAAATAATCTGCAAATGGTTTTACCCAAATATCTAAAGAAGCCGTAACAATGAAGCTTTCTGTATGTTCTTTATCAATATTATTAATGAAATCTAAAGCATTTTCTCTAATAATTTGAGGAAAATTTTCTTCAAAAAATTGTTGTGACTTAAGTTCTAAACTTTCTTTATTTTCATTTTGTAAAATACTGAATATCAAACTTTTTTTTACTTTTTCTGGATCAGCTAATTTTAATTTTAATAATAAAAACAAAGGAATATGTTTTAAAAACTGAATGTAAAACTTGCTTGGATTGCAAAATTTTAAAAACAAAAACATAGTATCTTTATAAGTTAGTGTTCCATCAAAATCAAAAAAATAAGCTTTCTTCATGATTACATTTTTAATTTTTTGAAAATAAATTCGGGAATATTCCTGACAATCATCATTATAATTCCCCAAATTGGCAAAACATACGCTACATTTTTCTTTTTCTTATATGCTTTGTAAATGCAATCTGCAGCTTGTTTTGGAGTAGCCGTCAATTTTGGATTCAAAGGTAAACCTTCCGTCATTTTGGTTGCCATAAAACCTGGTTTCACGGTGATTACGTGTACTTGATTTGGAAAAAGGTAATTTCTAAGACCAGAAAGATAAGCCGTAAAACCAGCTTTTGCACTTCCGTAAATAAAATTACTTTGCCTTCCTCTTTCTCCTGCAACAGAAGAAAGTGCGATGATTGTTCCCACTCTTTTTTGCTCCATTTTTTTAGCAAAATAGGTGATTACAGGAATTAATTTAGCATAATTTACATCTACAATTCTCTGTGTATTTTTCATATTATACAAACCTTCTTCTGTACTTTCGCCAAGAAAACCAGTTGCACAAAACAATAAATCGGATTGTATTTTGTCTAATTTAGAAAAATCTTCATCTTTCAATAAATCCCATTCTATAATTTCGGATTGCTGAAAAAATTTAACATCTATATGCTTTGCAAATTTTTCTATTGTTTCTTTGTTGGAGGTTAGTAAATATATTTTTTCATATTTCAAACCATCTTCTAACACCCTTTCTACAAAGGATTGTGCTACTTCTGAATTACTTCCTAGAACGATCATTTTTTATAAGTATCTATCAATGAATGGTTCATTGGTTATTTTTAATTCTTTTATGTTGCATAGAAACAAACTTGGGATTCTCTACATTTTGCAAATAATTTGTGAGAGAAGATTTGCTCATGCTATCTTTTGTGAGGTAAATTCTACCGCCATATTGCTCCACTATATCATCTAATTTTTTCACCAAATTGGGTAATTTTTTATTTACTTTAAAATCTAAAGCAAGTGTATATCCTTCTTGCGGAAAACTATTGTACGCTTCTGGATTTGTTTTTCCAAATAATTTTAAAACTGCTAAAAAAGAACCGTTTCCACTTTTGGCAATGGTATCTAGAATTTTTCTCATTCCTTCTTTCCCATTTTCTTTGGGAATTACCATTTGATATTGTATAAAACCTTTTTTTCCATAGATTTTGTTCCAATCATTCAATATATCGAGTGGATAAAAATAGGGTTCATAATGTACAAAGTTTTTCAGCTCTTTTTTGGTTTGTTTATAATAAAACAAAAGATTGAACAATTTTACCGACAAATTATTGAGTACAAAATTGGGAAAATAAAAAGGAATTGCAAGTCCGTTTCCTTTTTTTATTCTCAAAGAATGTTCTTTAAATTTTGTTGGTAATTCATGTTTGAAAGCATGTTCGCCACGCAACATTATGCTTCTACCAAGGTTTTTTCCTGTTTGAAGGCAGTCTATCCAAGCTACATTATACGTCCAAGATTCACTTTCATCAAATAATTGAAAAATTTCATCAAGATTTTCAGCTTTTATGCTTTCTTGTTTTATGTATGCAGAATTTATATTTTTTAGTTTGAATTTTGCAGAAATTATAATTCCTGTAAGTCCCATTCCACCGATAGTTGCCCAAAAGATTTCTGAATTTTCATCGCGAGAACAAGTTATTAATTCTGAATGTTCATCTAATAATTGAAATGATAGTACATATTCTGAAAAGCAGCCTTCTGCATGATGATTTTTGCCATGTACATCAGAAGCTATTGCTCCACCGATTGTTATGAATTTTGTACCAGGAGTTACATAAAGAAAATATCCTTGTGGAACGCAGATTTCTAGAACTTCTGATAATAAAACTCCGCTTTCGCACTCTAAAACTCCGTTTAATCTATCAAAAGCAATCATTTTATTGAGTCTTTTTGTAGAAAAAATATGTTCTCCTAAAGATGCATCACCGTAACATCTGCCATTTCCACGAGCAATTACTTCATGGTTATTATTTATGTATTCTTTTATTTTAATTAAAGAATCTTCGGACTTTATTTCTTTTTCTACCACGGGAAAATTCCCCCAATTGGTAACTTCTTTTACAAAATTCTGCTTCATTATTTTAAAAATTGTTGATCATAGATTAATAAAAGGAAACTGCAAATCCAAAGAACTATTGTTATTTGAATGTATCTATCTTTATAAACTATTTTCGTAGGAGATTCTGTTTTATTATAAACTAATGTCTGTTGCAAATACCTTAAAAAAGCAAAAACCACAAAAATAACAGTATAGAAAACCTTTTGACCAAATTTATTTTGAACTTCTGGAGTTACGGAATACATTAAATAGGAAATGATGGCTAATGTTACCGAGATTGAAAGTGCAATATCTGCAAATTGAACATTGTAACCATCTAGAGCTTTTCTTGTTCTTCCAGAAATTTGAGCATTGATAAGCTCACCTCTTCTTTTTCCAATAGCTAATACCAAAGCGAGTACAAATGTGAGTAAAATAGCCCAAGGAGAAATATAAATTTTTGTGAAATATCCACCAGCTAAAATCCTGAGAACAAAGCCAATAGCTATTAAACAAACATCTATAATCGCTACATGTTTTAGCTTGAAAGTATATGCAATATTCATTACAAAATAAAAAGCAATGATGATTGTAAATTTATTTAAATTGATTTTAAAATACTGTTGAGCAAAATAAATTACTGAAATATTTACAATTAAAATAATGGCAAGAAATACTAATGCTATTTTTTTGGAAATAGCTCCACTTGCAATTGGTCTATTTTTCTTTTCTGGATGTTTGCTATCAGATTCTGCATCTGCATAATCATTAATAATATAAATGCTACTTGCTGCGAGTGAAAAAATGATGAATGCAAAAATACTTTGTATAAAAAGCTCTGCATTCATTATATTTCCGGAAAAGAAAAGGGGTAGAAAAACGAAAATATTTTTCACCCATTGTTCTACGCGAAGAAGTTTAAGGTATTTGGTCATTCAGTAATACTTAATAATATGCAAAAATAAGGATTATAAATGACAAAAACCGCAAAAGCGGGTTTTGTCAGGTCAAACGCATTAAAATTATTAAGGTCTATTTACCCACAGATTTCACAGATTTAGACTGATAAATGTGCTTTTTACATTTTAAATGCTGTTATAATCAACTAAAAACAGTAGTTCAGGCAGAAAAATTATTAGAATTTTTAGAAAA
>CAXYUO010000196.1:0-4980 GCA_964292185.1 uncultured Frigoriflavimonas sp. | reverse complement strand
ATTTTCTTAAACTTTTGTTCCTTTTGTGGTTTTAATACAATTTTAAACAGGCTCTTAAAATAGTTCACAAAAGTTTTGAAAATCTAAAGATTTTCACTTAGGTTATCTTTGCTTTCCTTAATTTCGAATTAAATCTTTTGTTCCTTTTGTGGTTTAAAAAAATTATTTTGATTTATGAGAACCAGAATCTAGCACTTTTTGAAAATATTCTTTCATTAATGTACGTTCAGCAGTAGTAATATTGGCTTTTGGATGGTATTGAATGTAGCTTTGGTTCGGCATACTTCTATCTTCCAAAGATGCAATTGCGTTTTTTAAAATACTTCTCTGCAAATCTGGATTATAATTTCCCCAATTAGAAAAATTGGCTATTGATCTTGCTTCGTTCACGTGGTTTTTTATCACCCAAGAAATTGGTGCAATTGAGGCATAATCTGGATAAACGGTTTGATTAGAATGGCAATCATAACAAGCGTTTTTCATTAATGTTGCTATTTTTATTGGCGAATTTTCCACTTTTTCAAATGTGATTTTTTCATCAATTGGCGGATTTGTTTTGTCAATTTTTATAAGCTGAATTAATAGCAAACCAACAACAGTAAATCCTAGTATTTTGAGAAGTTTTTTCATTTGTTTTATCTTTTTAGAGGCGTAATTCCTGAACCATTTCCGGTAACTCCGCTTTCCAATTTATTGTCTTTTCGGTCTTGGTTTTTTGGTAGGTTTGCTGGTTTAGAAATCGTAATTGCTGCAGGATCTAGTTTTCTTTCGTCTTTCAAATCCCAATCTTCTACAATCTCCCAAAGTGCACGAATGCTTATTTTTTTATAAAATACAAACACGGGCTCTGCTTCTTTTAAATTTTCAAAATCCGAAACATCATAATATTTATTTTCATTTTCATCAGAAAGTATTTTTACAAAATATTCTCCTGGTTGCACAAAATTAAATTTTATTTCCGCATCGCTTGTATAAACGCTGTATTTCACTTTTTCTGAAGTATCTAGCAGTTGAATCCAGAATTTTTTTGCAGGTTTGTTTGTGAGTTTTACTTTAAATGAACCATAATTTTGAATTTTATCAGACTCAAAATCAAATCTTTTAGAAACTTTATTGGTATCAAAATAAGAAAAAATGCTTCCTTTTGGTACGGTTAATTGATAATTATCTCCTTCTTTAAATTCTGCTTTTATCAAAATTTGACTCGGGTTTGTTTCAGAAATCCTAGCTGTAAATGGAATTGCCAAAGTACTATCTCTCTTCAAAGTCCAGCTTTCTGTATCTATTTTTTCTAGATCTCTATTTGCAGATAAAATAAAATCTTTCAAAGGTGGAAGCAAATTTCCATTTTGATTGGAGACGATAAATTCGTTTTTAGGATTGTTCTTATAAAATACCGAAACCGTATCTTTTTTTCCATCTGCATTGTAAGAAAATTCTAATTTTTCGGTTTGATCTATTCCTATTTTATCTGAATTTGCATCAAAATAAATTTTCACGGTATCAGATTTTTTTTGATGAATTACTTTATAATTTTTCAATTTCTCTGATATAGAAAGTACTTCTACTTTTTCAGGATTGCCTTCAAAAGTCATCAAAACTCCGCCATTCGTTTCATTTAAATCTTTGTATTTCAATTTTTTCTTAGAAGGAAAAAGTTGCAAAGGCATTTCTGAAATATTTTTTTCTAAAACGATATTTTCTTTTTTGAAAGCCACTTTTTCATTTCCTTTATCAAAAATTGAATTTCCATTTTCGTCTTCAAAAGCTAAAATTCTATATTTTCCTGGCGAGAGATAATTGAGTTCAAAATAACCATCTTCATCTGCTTTTGTAATGTAATACGGCTTTTGTTTGTAATCTAAAGAATCTGTAACTTGGTATAATCCTACTACATTTTTGCTTGTAGAATTGGCTTCTTTTGTAATTTTCAAAGCATCTGAAACTTCACCAGAAATGTACAAATCATCTATTTTTTCTCCTGTAGAAAATGCGTAATTGAAATAAGGCAATACATTACTTTCATTATTGTCTTGTATAGAATTTCCAAAATTAAAATTATAAGTAGTGTTTGCTTGTAGCGTATCTTTCCATTCTATCAGCACATATTTTGTAGCGAGATTGGAAGGGAAAATTTTGGTAATACTCTTTATTGGTGGAGAAATGATGAGGTTTTTGTTGATGTCTTTCAAGGTTACATATTCATCAAAATCTAAACGAAGTTGCCTGATGTTTTTATTTACATTTACTCTTGTTGTATCGATATTTGCTCCCAAAAAAACTGGTGGAATAGAATCTTTTGCACCACCAACAGGAGAACCAAGTCTAGCACAAGATAAAAATAGAAAAGCCAATAAAGAATAGAGAAGGCATCTTATCATGAAAAGAATTTTTGGCAAATTTAGTAGATTATTCCGAATAAACATTGGTACTGTCTGCTACTTCGGGTTTTTCATTTTCAATACCGATAGATTTTTCATATTTTTCTGCTTCATACGGGAAGTTTTCAAACAATGCAGACAAAGAAAGTGCAGAATAAACTCTTCTAGAGAATTTATTTCCAATAGCGATAATGGTAACTTTAGAATCTAAAAGATGAGCAAAAACAGAATTTGTTCCATGCCACCATCCATTATGATAGGTAAGTTTGCTGTTTTCATCAAAAATTTTCATTCTAAAGCCAATTCCGTAGTTATTCATACCTGGTTTTTCATTAGAATAGGGTGTGAAAATCATATCTTTCAAATCTTTTCTCAAAAAATCTTTAGAATAAAGAGCCACAGAAAAATTGAGTAAATCTCTTGGAGTTGTAAAAACGTTTTTATCACCATAAATAAGATCTAGTTTATCATAAGGATATACTTTTGGACCATTATTATAAAAAGATCTCGCAGCAGATTTCATGTCTTTTTTCTGAAAAACGAAAGTGTTTTTCATTTCTAAAGGTTTGAAAACCATTGTTTCCATTGCTTTTGGGAAAGTAGTTTTTGTTACTTTTTCTATGATTAAAGCAAGCAAGGCAAAATTGGTATTGCAATACATGAATCTTGTATCTGGAGCTCGAACAACTGGCGGTTTGTATTTTATGAGTAGGTTTAATACATCTGTATTTGTAAGATATTCTTTAGAAAGTTCTTTAGCAAAAGGATCAATATCATCTATAAAATATTCGTATTTTGGCAAGCCACTTCTTTGCGAAAGTAGAGATTTTACGGTAATTCCTGCATAAGGAAATTTTGGGAAAAATTTTGAAATGTCATCGGTTAGATTTAATTTTCCTGCTTCTATTAATTTCATCGTTGCCATTGCAGTAAGTGTTTTGCTTATGGAAGCAACATGAAGAGGCGTGTTTTCAGTAATTCTATTTTTTTCATTTTCATCAGAAAAACCTCTGTAATTTTCGTAAATAATTTTATCTCCTTTTGCTACTAAAAATCCACCCCAAAGATTTCCGTTTTCCCAAACCGTTTTATAATAATTGTCGAGTTTTATTTTTATAGAATCTTCGTTTTCAAGTTTGGTTTCATCTTTGGTGAAAACCTTTTTTAGTTCAACATTAGAAAAGTTAGGAAGATCTAGTTCGGATTCATCTGAAGAATTTTTCTCTTTGTTACAAGATATTAGAATTAAAAAACAAGAAAATATAACAAGTAAAAATTTATGCATTTCAAGGATTAAAAAAATGAGGAAGCAATTTACAGATTTCTATTAAATTGAAGCTGAGAATTGTAAAGATTAAGAAATATTTAACAATTATTTAGTTAAAGCTTTCTTGTAATTAAAAATAAACTAAAATCTCATTCAAATTATAAATCCTATTATTTAAGGTGTTTTAACCCCATTTTTTTTTAATAAAAATGTAAAAAAATGAAATATTAATAGTTTTTTAACTAAATAAAGCTATTTATAATAATAGAAAATGCTTCTAAATTCATATCTTTGTAGGCTAAAAATTTGTAAAAAACAATGGGATTATTAGATATGTTCACGCAAGAGATTGCGATCGACCTTGGTACCGCCAACACTTTAATTATTCATGATAATAAAATTGTGATAGACCAACCATCAATAGTAGCGATAGAACGCACTAGTGGAAAACCTATTGCCGTAGGAGAACAGGCGAAACATATGCAAGGGAAAACCCATGAAGATATAAAAACTGTACGCCCATTAAAAGATGGAGTAATTGCAGATTTTGCTGCTTCAGAACATATGATAAAAGAATTTATCAAGAAAATCCCAGGATTAAAAGGTAAATTTTTTCAACCTGCTTTGAGAATTGTAATCTGTATTCCATCGGGAATTACAGAAGTTGAAAAACGTGCAGTAAGAGATTCTGCTCAGAAAGTAAATGCAAAAGAAGTTCGTTTAATTTATGAACCTATGGCAGCTGCAATTGGAGTGGGAATAGACGTGCAAAAACCAGAAGGAAACATGGTGATAGACATAGGTGGTGGAACTACGGAAATTGCTGTGATAGCTTTAGGAGGTATTGTTTGTGATAAATCTATAAAAATTGCGGGAGATGTTTTCACAAGTGATATTGCATATTATCTTAGAACTCACCATAATTTATATATCGGAGAAAGAACAGCAGAAAGAGTGAAAATTGAAGCAGGTTCTGCTTTAGAAGAATTGGAAGTAGAGGTAGAAGATATACCTGTTCAAGGTAGAGATTTGATAACTGGAAAGCCAAAAGAAATAATGATTGGCTACAAAGAAATAGCAAGAGCTCTAGACAAATCTATTTTAAGGATAGAAGATGCCGTAATGGAAACGCTTTCTCTTACACCGCCAGAATTGGCTGCAGACATTTACAAAACAGGTATTTATCTTGCAGGAGGAGGTGCTTTGCTTAGAGGATTATCCGATAGATTGCACAAAAAAACAGGGCTTCCAGTTTTTGTAGCAGAAGAACCATAAAGAGCGGTAGTTCGTGGAACAGGCATTGCTTTGAAGAACATTGATAAATTTAATTTT
>CAXYUO010000195.1:0-4984 GCA_964292185.1 uncultured Frigoriflavimonas sp. | reverse complement strand
ATATTTTCAGATTTTATTTTCTTTCTATCAATTTTGTTTAAATCTGCTTGTCTAGATAGTTTTCCGTTGATTTAGATTTTGCCGTATTTATTGCATAAAGTAGGATTCATAGTTATTTTATCTCCTTTTACTTCTATTTTATAATTTTTTCCATCAGGAAAATTTCTTGCAATAGCTACATTTTCTACCACTACATTTTTGCCAACTTTTTTCTGTAAATTTTCTTGAATTTCGATAACCTTATCTGTGTCTTTTTGCAATTGACTATCATAATCATCTTCTACATAAGTTGCAGTTCCTGTGTATTTGCCACTTGTACTTGTACTCTCAAATCCACCACCTGCATATTTAATTATTTCTTCAAATAAATCTGATGTTCCTTTTTGGCTTTCCTTCTTCTTTTCATCAGAAGTAGCTGTAAAAAATGGTATTTTAGCTTTACCATGACTAAAAGAATAGCCTTTTTTACCAGAATATTGGTTTACATAATTCAAATATTCTGTTTTAGTTGACTTACTTCCATTAATAAGAAAATGATCTGATTCTTTTGCTTTTTCAGCGGATGATTTTATAGGATTATGAGAATTATCTGCCGAAAAAGCAGTACTTTCCATTTTGAATTTTTTACCATTAACAATTTTTTCTTTGGTTGATGTAAGATTCCCATCCAATGTCTCATCATAAGCTCTTCCAAACGCTACATTTTCTGTATTATTTAAATCAATAGTTCCAAAAGATTTAGGTACTTCTGTGCCAGCATAATATTCTACAGAAAAACCTAAATTTTTATTATCCTTATTTTCAAAATAATATTTTAAATATTCAGATTTACTGACCGATTTTTCACCAATTGAAAATGTTGTTTTTTCATTGGATAGATTTACTTTATCAGCAAAACTTACTCCTGAATCTTCTATTAAAGTAGCTGTTACTTCTGTTTTGACTGTATCTTTTTTAATCTGAGAAACTGCTTCCGCAATTTCAATATTCGTTGCAGAAATTTCTCTGTTTTTTGCATTCACCAAAAAGGCAAATCCAATGGCGAAAACTAAAGGTAATGCCAATATTTTTCGGGCATAACTGTATTTTGTGTGTGATTTTTTAAGCATAATTAATCTTTTTTTGAGGTTAGAACTAAGAAACGGACTGGTTGCTGGCAAAGTATTTCCAATAAAATGGCTTCCCAAAAGCATTGCCGCAAATGCTTTCGTATCACTCTTTTCTATCGCTTTTTTGTCTGCCAAATATTCATGAATTATGGATATTTCTTTCTTTAAAAAATAGAATATAGGATTGAACCAAAATAGAGATTGCACTGTAGAAATCAAGATTTTGTCCCAAGTATGTTTTTGCTCAATATGTACCATTTCGTGTTTCAAAATCTGGCGTCCCAAATCAGATTGCAACGGAATACTATCTTTCCAAAATAGATTTTTGAAAAAAGAAAATGGTGCATCTTCTAAAGCTGTTTCATAGAAATGAATGCCTTCAAATTCTGTTTTTGGATATTTCTTTTTTAAGGTTTGAATTTTTAAAATACCTCCTAAAAATTTTAGAATAAAAAAGACAGAAACCAATCCAACAATTGGAAAAACAAGCGAAAAAACATTGAAATCATTTGGTGTAGCGTTTTGAGGTTGAACAACATTGAATTGATTAAGCAGCAAATAAATATCTGGATTTACTTCTATGGTAAAATATTCTACCTTAATTAATGGAAGAAAAATACTTACAACCACGATGGATAAAAGGTAAAACCGATTGTAATGATGAAAGGTTTTATCTTTCAAGAACACAAAATAATAGCCAAACATTAAGCTAGAAAACACAATCATTTTCAGGAAATAAATAAGTAAAGCTTCCATTAGTTTTTATTTTTAAGTTCTTGTAATAATAATTCTAAATCTGATACCGAAAGTTCTTTTTTCTCCACCAAATAAGAAACTGCATCTTTGTAAGAACCTTCAAAATAATCTGTTACGAGATTTTTGATGCTTTTTCCGGAGTATTTTTCTTTAGAAATGAGTGGAAAATATTCATGTTGTCTCCCGAAAACTTCATAATCGACAAAATTTTTGTCTTTCAACACTTTCAAAATGGTAGAAACGGTGTTTGTATGCGGTTTTGGCTCGGGAAATAATTCTAAAACATCTTTTAAAAAAGCTTTTTTCAGATTCCAGAGGTATTGCATTATTTGCTCTTCTGCTTTGGTTAATTGTGGAATTTTCATATCACTATTTATTTAGTGATACAAATGTAAATAAATAATTTTAATATCACTAATGTTTTAGTGATAAATTTGCAGAAATAAATATATCTATGTGATTAAAAGTAAAATGCAAGAAAAAATTCTACAAGATAGTTGTAGAAACTCTATTCTCTAAAATACAATTTAGAGTACTTCTCAATAGTTCGCAATTATAATCTTTCAAATAATACAACATAATATTTTTGTAAGGATCTGCTTTGGATTGTAGCATAAAGTAGTGCCTATAAGATTTTATTTCTAAATCATCTAAATAGATAATAATTTTTTTATAGGTTAAATATTCTTGATGAAGTACAACTTTTGCAACTGTAATTTCAATACCATTATTGTATTGCTCAATATATTTTTGAATTAAATCTCTACAAAAATTATCCCAAATCTCATCCACAATTTCAGAAAACAATTGATGCTTTTCTTGCAATTTTCTGCCATAAAAAAGTTTGAAACTAACTACTAATTCTTTATTTTCTATATTTAAAATGCAGATTTTATATTCTCTACCAATGTAAATACGGTATCCATTTATCATAGAATAGCCAAACTTAACACCTGCGATTTCTTCTTTTTTAAAAGTTGTAAATAAATTAGATTTTAAGTCGGAAGATTCAAATTTGACATAATTAGAATCAATAATTAACTTCCTTTTTCTATTATCAAATAGTCCTCTAATAATTGTAAATTCCTTCATTTCAATATTTTATAAATAATATTTTTCTACATGAAAAAAAATTGAAATTTAAAAATATAGTATCTATTCTTCTTCAAAGGCATGTGCTTTTTCCATATCAAATTCTCCTTCCCATTTTGCAATAACGCAAGATGCTAGGCAATTTCCTATTACATTTACGGAAGTTCTTCCCATATCCATCAATTCATCAATTCCTAAAATTGCAGCAATAATAAATATTGGCAAACCAAACTGATCCGCAGTTGCAATAAGAATAATGAGTGATGCTCGCGGAATTGCTGCAACACCTTTGCTTGTTATCATTAATGTTAAACAGATTAAAAGCTGTTGTCCAAAAGACAAATCCATTCCTGCTGCTTGTGCTACGAAAATTGAAGCCAAAGAAAGATAAAGCGTGGTACCATCTAAATTGAAACTATATCCTGTAGGAATTACAAATGAAACAATTTTTCTTGGTACTCCAAATTTTTCCATATTTTGCATCACAATCGGAAGTGCAGCATCAGAACTTGTAGTTGCAAATGCTATAGAAACAGGCTCTTTCACTGCTGCAATAAATTTTTTAATAGGAATTCCTATGTATAATGCAACAGGAAGCAATACCAAAAGTATAAATGCAACCAACGCACAATAGAGCGTTAATAATAGTAGAAATAGATATTTGAGAATGTCTATTCCCATATGTCCAACTGTATAAGCCATTGCAGCTCCAACTCCAATTGGCGCAAAATACATAATGATATGCGTATATTTGAACATGGTTTCTGCAAGACTATCCATTAAATCTACCAATGGTCGTTTTTTTTCTTCTGGCAGTTTTGCAAGTCCGATTCCGAAAATAACCGCAAAAATTACTATTTGTAATACTTGATTTTCATAAATTGATTTTATGATATTTTCAGGAAAAATATCTCTAAAAAAGGAAGTTACTTTATAAATCCAATGATAACCTTCGGGAATAGATTTTAGCATCAAAACATCTGCATCTTTAGCAATAGAAGCTTGTGGAAGTTCTTGGTTTGGTATTTTTGATGCATCAATTCCTACTCCTGCTTGAGAAATATTAATAGCAGCTAAGCCAATAAAAAGTGCTAATGTGGTTGCAGAATAAAAATAAAGCATAGATTTCCAAGCCATTCTTCCTACTTGTTTTAAATCTGAATGACCAGCAATACCATACACTAAAGTTGCAAAAAGAATAGGACCTACAATGGTTTTTACTAATTTTATGAATCCTTGGCTTAATGGTTTTAAAGACAAAGCAACTCCTTGAAAATCTCTTCCGATAATAATTCCTAGAACAATACTCACCAAAATCCAGGTTGTAAGATGCTTTTTTCCGATGGCATAAAGTACAAGTCCGGCTCCAAATAATACATTGAATCCTACAATTATTTCATTGGAAAGTGGATTAAAATAATTTACAGCATGCACAATTGCAGTAACAATTATAGTAATTAAAGTAATAATCTTAATCGTTTTGAAATTCATATGTAGATATTTATTTTTTTAAAGAATTATGATATCGCCTAATCTTCATTTCTGATTATCTCCTATTTATTTGTTTTAATAGGAATCTATGATTAGTTAATTGTTTGCAAGATTTGTAAATAGCGATTTCATAATGGTATTTTCTATGTTCACAAATATAGTTTTTTTTGTTAAATAATTTGAAGTATAATTATTTACATTTATTTTAGGGATTGCCCATAAAAAAACCTCTGAAATGAATCAGAGGTTTATCTATTGATTGAAATTGAATGTTTTTAAGCTTGCAAATATCTTGCATAAGCATAACCTTCTGTTCCATCTGCAGTTTTTATTTTCCACCAATCATCAGAAGATTGCTCTACTAAACTTACAGCTTCTCCTTTTGCAGCTTTTGCTATAACAGCAGCTTCTGTAGAAGGTTCTTGACGGATATTTAGGTTTCCAGATTCTGTATTGATAATCAAAGAAGCTCCAGCCAAAAGACCAGAAACTTGCACATCAATGTTGATATCTGAAGCAGAAATGCTTGAATCTAT
>CAXYUO010000194.1:0-5100 GCA_964292185.1 uncultured Frigoriflavimonas sp. | reverse complement strand
ATCATCATACACATTGTACATTGGACAACCATTCTCCTTAATAATTTTAAAAGCACCAGTGTAATCTGTGTAAGTTGAACCACTTCCTTTATTAACAAAGTTGTAGGTAAACAAATGGTAATAGCAGTTTTCTTTTTTTGCATTAAAAACCAAATCATCACTCCTGCAACGGCAATAATGTAGGTTGGAGATTCTGAACTTGAACTAAAAAGCACGATGAATAAAAGAGTAGAAGTCAAAATCATCAACTGAAAAGGAAGATTTTTGTATTGGCTAATTCTTAAATACGGTAATGCGAAAACCGCCATTCCGGGAAGTAAAAAAGTGAGATTAGAAATATCTGCATGTCCTGTTACTCTTCTCACAATTCCCATTAATGAATAATCTTGTCGGTTTCCTAAAACTTGATTGGCAGAATTTTTTTCTGATAAAGATTGAAACCAATCTGCATACGATTGCAAGCCAAAATGTGGACTAGAAAGTAACATTGGTAAAATTAAAAAAACGACCGCAAATCCTAAAAAAGATAAGATGAATTTCCATTTATTTTTGATGAAAAAGAATGCCGAAAGTCCTGCAATTCCGTATAATTTTACGAAAAATCCTATTAAAATTGAGATTGCAGATTGTGTTTCTTTTCTTTCGTAAATGTACGTTGCAGAAAGCATTAATAAACCCGTTAAAGCGATATTAAATTGTAAACTTACCGCTGCAGTTATAAATTCTTGCAAACACAACCACGCAAAAAAGGCTTTTTTGGCGTTGGAAAAAGGCAATTTATGAATCGCAAAAAGAAAAATCAAAGTATTGGCAATATTCCATAAAACAATTCCCATCCAATCTGGTAAAATCGCAAAAGGCGCGATTAATACAGAGAAAAACACGCCATAATGATTAGAATCAAAATGGATATCTGGATATAAAAGATAGATATTTTTTTGTGCTAAAGTATTGGTAAAAACATTCTTGAAAATCATGTAATTGTTAAATTTCAATGGTCCACCAAAATATTTACTTATGGCAGAAATAATTGAAATAAGAAGATAAATCCCAAAAATATATTTGGGATTTGAAATGAATTTTAAGAATTTTTCTTTCATCAATTTTCTATCTAATGAATTTTAATAAGCTTTTTTAAACAGCGAATCTCTTGCAGCGCGACCTGAGTGGAGCTCGTCATTGCGAGGAACGAAGCAATCCGTTGAACAGATTACTTCGTTCCTCGCAATGACATCGGGAGTGGAAGGCGGATTAAGCTGCCCAAATAAAATAAATTATACTTTTAAACGGCTACATTATTTTCTCTCAAAGCATCATTAAGAGAGGTTTTTTTATCGGTAGATTCTTTTCTTTTTCCAATAATTAATGCACACGGAACTTGAAATTCTCCTGCAGGAAATTTCTTGGTATAACTTCCCGGAATTACCACAGAACGTTCAGGAACATAACCTTTCGTTTCTATCGGCGAATCTTCCGTAACATCAATAATCTTGGTGGACATTGTAAGGCAAACATTTGCTCCCAAAACTGCTTCTTTACCAACACGAACGCCTTCTACAACGATACAACGTGAACCTATAAAGGCATCATCCTCAATAATTACGGGTGCAGCTTGAAGAGGTTCTAAAACGCCGCCAATTCCTACTCCACCACTTAAATGCACGTTTTTACCAATTTGCGCACAACTTCCAACAGTTGCCCAAGTATCGACCATCGTTCCAGAATCTACATACGCACCAATATTGACGTAAGATGGCATTAAAATTACGCCAGAAGCGATGAATGCACCTTCTCTTGCAACTGCATGCGGAACTACACGAACTCCTTTTTCTGCATAATTTCTTTTGAGAGGCATTTTATCATGAAATTCAAAAGGACCAACTTCTATGGTTTCCATTTTTTGGATTGGGAAATACATTACGACTGCTTTTTTCACCCATTCATTCACTTTCCGGCCATTTTCTGTAGGTTCTGCAACGCGAAGTTCGCCTAAATCTAGTTGACGGATTACTTCTCGGATAGAATTTTGGCTGTTTTCTTCTTTTAGCAAATCTCTATTATCCCAAATATTTTCAATCGTTTTTTGTAATGACATTTTATTATTTATATTTTTTTATTTAAATTTTGAACAAATCTACAAAACCCTTCTCGCAAAAAGGTATGCTTTGTTCCAATATTTTTCATTTAAAGAAGAAATCATGACTCCTTTTGAAGTTGATGCATGAATAAATTTCACTTCACCATCGTTTCCGATATCATGAACGATTCCTACATGAGAAACTTTTGTTCCACCAGAAGTGGCGAAAAAAAGTAAATCTCCGGGTTTTATGTCTTTTTCATCAATTTCTTCTCCTTCTAAAGCTTGATCAGAAGAACTTCTTGCCAATTTTTTGTCGTTTTCTAAATAAACTTTGCAAACAAATCCTGAGCAATCAAAACCAGAAGAAGTATTTCCACCATATTTGTATGGTACACCTATATAATTTTCGGCATCTTTTAAAACACTATTTATTGTGGCACTATTTTTACCAGAATATTTAGATACTATGGTTTTTAAACCTGTTTTTTCCACAACTTTTTTGGAACTTCCACAAGATTGAAATAGGAAAAATAAAACTAATAAACTAAAAATAAATTTCATAATTGATATTTAATGGTAAAGATAGGATAGTATTATATAATTTCAAAATTTACTACTGCATCTAATTTAGGAAATTTTGTTTCAGATTTGAAGAATTTACCTTTACAATCTACTTCTTTCCAGGCTTTTTTCATGCCTACATCTCCAACTTCCATAACCATTGGAAGAAATGATATTTCATTTTCTCCATCTAAAATTTGCTCTTTATATTGAACTGCAATATCTAAAACGCAATGAAAATCTGTATTTAATTTAACATTTCTGTAGATAATATCGTAATGAGATTCTATATTTTCAGGAATTTTGAAATAATCTTCCCAATTTTCTTGAAATCCACTTTTTTCTGAAATTGTATTTAAACAATGAAAAAAAGCGATGGTGTAGAATTTTCTTGTATTTTTTCTCAAATAATCATTTTGAAAATGCCCACCTTCAAATAAAATAGTTGGAATTCCCATTTTTGTAAAATTATCTCCAGTAGAATTCGGATAAAATTCATCATTATATCTTCCAATTTGATTAGGAATAAGAATTTTCATTTTATCAAAAATTTCAGCAATTACGGACATACTTTGCTTTCTGGTAGTTGTAATTTCTTTTTCAAAGTTTTCTGCGGGAGCTAGAAAAGAAAGTGTTGCAGGATGAATATTATCGGTAGAAAACACGGTTCTTTGTTCATGTAAATTTAATGCATAATGGTAAGTTTTATTTTCTGCAATACTTTTTAAAATTGGAAATTCTTTGCTCGCCAACATTGTAAAATCTCTATTTAGATCAATATCCAAAGCATTTCTGCGAGTCCATTTTTCTGAACCATCAGGATTGAGCATAAAAATAAAATCCAGCGTTATATTTTGAAATATACCCTTAAAAAAGGAGGGATTACTATTTTTCATTTCTAATAAATCTAGCATTGCATGTGTTGCGTTGCTTTCATTTCCGTGCATTTGCGACCAAGCTAAAACTTTACAAACTCCAGTTCCGAGAGATAATTGATAAATAGGCTTTCCTAGATAAGAAGTTCCGACTAATGTGATTTCTTCAGCATATTCTTGCTCCAAGTAAATAAATAATTTTTCAGGAGAAATATAGCGATTAGGGAAATTAGGATTTTGAATGTAATGATCTTCAATATTCATTGTTTACAATTTTATATTCGTCAAAAATAATTTTTTTAATTCACTTTTACAATTATTTACAATTGTAAATTACCTAAACAAGCTACAAAGACAAAATGTCAGTTGATAAAATTGTTAATTAACATAATGATAATTACCAAATCTAAATTATTGTATATGAATTAAATCGTTTTAATGAATGTTTAGTTTACCTTTACTTCAAGTAGAATGACTGTTAATAATTTGAAATGTAGAAACTTTTATTAAACAAGAATCGTGAAAACAAATTGTTGGTATTTTTATGATTTACATTTGTAAATCGCAGTAAATAAAGCTTAATTTTATATATGAGCAACGAAGTTTTATTTTTAATTGGATTCATTCTTTTTATCCTATTTATATTGGCATTAGATCTCGGTATAATGGGGAAATAATCGGGAGGAGAAGTAACAATGATGCAAGTTGGATTGATGAGTTTCTTTGTAGTAGGACTTTCTTTGAGATTTTATTTGATATTATTAAATTTCGGTCACCTACTCCATGGTATAGATTCTCTAGAAAAATTACAGTCTGTTATTACAAAACATCATCATCCTATTTAAATTATCCCTAATGATTTTGAACATTCTATACAGATTTATAATAATAACCTTGGTTTAGAATATATTATAGTTATGTATGTATTTGGTGCATTCTTAGTGTTTACAGGTATAAAAATGTTTTTAGAAAAGGAAAAAGATGAAGAAATAGATACTAAAAACCAACCGATTGTAAAATTTGCAACCAAATAATTCAAAAAACATGATAAATTTGTAAAAGATAAATTTTTTGTAACGATAAATGCTATCAAAAAAATGACACCATTATTTATCGTTTTATTAGTGATAGAAGCTAAAGATCTTATATTTGCAGTAGATTCTATACCAGCATTTTTTTCGGTAACTAAAGATCCTTATATCGTTATCTTTTCAAATATATTTGCAATTATTGGTTTAAGATCTATGTTCTTTCTACTTTCTGGTGTGCTTGATAAATTTAGATTTTTGAAAGTAGGTTTGGCTGTTTTATTGACGTTTATCGGTTTAAAAATGCTGCTGCATTCTTACCTTGAAACTTGGGGATTTGGAACATCACAATCATTGTTAGTAATTGTAGTAATACTTGCAGTAAGCATATTTGCATCACTTTTATTCCCTGAAAATAAGAAAAACAGAACCTTAAATTATGATGCAGATAAAGAGGATTACCATAGACATTAGGATTTAAAAACTTCTCTTTTCTTTCTACACCCAATAATCGCAACAGTACAATAAAACCTTCACAATCCTAATGATATAAAAG
>CAXYUO010000193.1:0-5107 GCA_964292185.1 uncultured Frigoriflavimonas sp. | reverse complement strand
ATGAATCAGCGAACCTTTGGTTTGTGGTTTTAATACAATTTTAAACAGGCTCTTATTTAAAATTAATTTTTTATCTTCTGCATAGTTTTTTATTTCGTACTTTTGATAGTTAGCCAAATTTTAGGTTAAAATTTTATGCAAATAAACTACTATTTAATCGCGACCATCATCTTAATTGTTATTTTAGCAATAGGGATTTTCATCTATTTATTTCAACATAAATTCTTTTTTCAAGCAGAAAAATTACCACAAGATTTCAAATTCGCTTATGAAAATTTGGTGGCAGAAGAAAAAACCGTTTTTCCAGAAGAAGGTGCTCAAATAAACTATCTTCATTTCAAAGTAGAAAATCCGAAAGGCGTTGTGATTTATTTAAAAGGAAATACCAAAAGCATCAAAGGTTGGGGAAAATTTGCCATAGATTTCACCAGATTGCAATACGATGTAATAATGATGGATTACCGTGGATTCGGGAAAAGTACGGGAAAACGCAATGTAACTTCTATGAAAAGAGATTCTCAATTTATTTATGATCTTGTGAAATCAGAATTTTCTGAAGAAAAAATATTTGTTTACGGTAGAAGTTTGGGAACAGGATTTGCCGCAAGATTGGCTGCTAAAAACAACCCAAAACTGCTAATTCTCACCTCTCCTATTTATTCTTTGGAAAAAACGATACATCGTTATATGCCTTTTATGCCTGCAAAATTCTTTTTAAGATACAATTTTCCTACGCATCATTATTTAAAAAATGTACGATGTCCTATAAAAATTTTGCATGGAAGCGAAGACAATCTCGTTCCAATAAAAACTGCGATAGATCTTTCTGCAATTAGCCCGAAATTGACGAGATTATACGTAATTTTGGGAGCTGGTCATATCGATATTCATCAATTTGAAGAATACCATAGAGCAATGGAAGAGATTTTTGAACTTAGAAAAGATTATATGGATTCTTCTACAACCAGCTTAAACTACAGCCACAGAAAAAAATAGTGGTATAAATTTTTATATTAAACATGAGCAGCATCCTTCAATATCTACAAGAAAAAGTAGTTTTTTTACCCGTAAAACTTAATGAAGATTTTCAGTTTAGTTTTGAAGAAAAATTTGAAGAACTACAATTTGAAACTCCAAATGAAGGCTTGATCAATGCGTTATATTTTAAAATTAAAAATCCGAAAGGCGTAATACTCTATTTTCATGGCAATGCAGATAATTTGACAAGATGGGGGAAAATGGCTGCAAAATTCACAAAATTTGGATATGATGTTTTGGTTCCAGATTATCGTGGATACGGTAAAAGTACAGGATTGAAAACCGAAGAAAACTTATATTCTGATGCACAATATTGTTATGATTTTCTGAAAAAACACTATGATGAAAGTAGAATTATAGTTTACGGAATAAGTTTGGGTGGTACATTTGCGACAAAAGTAGCTGGAAAAAACAATCCAAAAAAAGTGATTTTAGAATGTACATTTTTCAATCTACAAGATATGGCAGAACGATGGATTCCTTCATTAGCAACCAATAGAATTGCACCTGCAATGACGTTTTTATTTGAATCTAACATCAATATTCAAAAAATAACTGCTCCTTTAGTTATGATTCATGGAACAAAAGACTTGATAGTTCCTATAAAATCTGGCAGAAA
This sequence comes from uncultured Frigoriflavimonas sp., assembly GCA_964292185.1. Lineage (GTDB taxonomy): Bacteria > Bacteroidota > Bacteroidia > Flavobacteriales > Weeksellaceae > Frigoriflavimonas. The sequence continues at coordinate 3,450 of CAXYUO010000193.1, read as the reverse complement.
ACTGTTCAAAGAATTTGAAAAAGCACAACCAGATATTTCTAAAAAATTTATCACTATTAAAAAAGGAAGTCATGCAGATTTGTTTCAATTTGAATTGTATCAAAAGGAAATTAAAATTGCTTTGGAATAATTTTTTTTCATCAAAAGAGATTTAGATAATTACTTAACTTTAAATAATTACAATTGAATATAGATTACAAATTAAATTCATTAGATAAAAACACGAAAATTGCAAATGATGAAGGCATTTTTTATTGGAATAAACTCATCAATTTTGTTAAAAATTTACCATACGGAAGAACTAAAAATAGAGCGAATTTTGGTTTGGTGTTATTAGAAAAAAAAGGAACATGTAGTTCCAAACATGCTTTATTAAAAGATATTGCTGATAATAATAATATTCCTAATGTAAAATTAATGATAGGAATTTATAAAATGAACAATGAAAATACTCCAAAAATCGGAAATATTCTACAAGAAAATAATATTCCATTTTTACCTGAAGCCCATTGTTATTTAAATATAGAAGGAGAATACTTTGATATTACTACAAAAAAACATGATTATTCTAATTTTAAAGAAGACATCTTAACGGAATTTGAAATAGAATCTGGTCAAGTTGTAGATTTTAAAGCTTCTTATCAACAAGAATTTCTAAAAAAATGGCTTTTGGAAAATAATTCTGAACATAATTTTGAATTTATTTGGGAAATAAGAGAGCAATGCATTGCCAATTTAAGTAAATAATTATGATAGACTTCATCGCTTTAGATTTTGAAACTGCAACCGGAGAAAGAAATTCTGCCTGCGAATTGGGAATTTGCATTGTAGAAAATGGCGAAATAAAGAAAACAGAAAGTTGGCTGATAAAACCACCTTCATATCCTTATTTTAATCATCACAACGTGAATGTTCACGGAATTACACCAGAAGATGTGAAATACGCTCCCACTTTTGCTGATGTTTGGCATGAACTAGAGCCAATTATGTATGGAAACTTGATGCTTGCACACAATGCGAGTTTTGATGCAGGAGTTTTGAGAAGTTGCTTGGATCATCATGGATTTTACAAGCCGAAAATGAATTATTTGTGCAGTATTGCCATTGCAAAAAAATCTTGGAAAAACTTTAAAAGTTATGGATTGAAAAACTTGGCAAACGAACATCAAATTTCTTTCACGCATCATAGAGCAGGAGCAGATGCAGAAGTTTGTGCGAAAATTTCTCTGTTAGCTTTTGATAATTTGATGATTACCAGAAATGATGAAGTGAATGATTTGATGAAAAAGAGTATAAAATTGCTTTAGTTATTTGTTTTCTGTGCATTAATTACTCAAAACTTCAGCCATTAAAGAGAATTTCGGTATTTCTACTTCAAAAGTTTCATCATTCAAAAGATTTTTTACCAAATATTTTCCGCTCATATTTCCAACACCAGATCTTAGCTGAACATTAGAAAAATAATTGAAACTTTCCATGGGTTGCAATTCTGGAGTTAAACCAATTACGCCATCACCTACAACTTCTGTAAATCCGAAACCTACATCATAAATAAGCCATTTTCTTTTCAAAACTTGAATGGGTATATTTCCTAAATTCAAAATACCAATGTGATATCTAAAAACAAATCTATTTTCAGAGGGAAAACTATTTTTTGAGTCGTATTCAGACTTTACGGTAATTTTTATTCCTGAAGTAATTTTAGAAAACATAATTCTATTTTTTAATTTTAATACAAAAATCCCGCCTTTTAAAAAAAAAGCGGGATTTATAATAACATTTATTAATGTTTATTTATAATTCTAATGCTTTTCTTTCGTCTCCATTCATCAAAAATTCTGATGGATTGTCAATTGCTTCTTTTATTGCTACCAAAAATCCTACAGATTCTTTTCCATCAATAATTCTGTGGTCATAAGACATTGCCAAATACATCATTGGACGAATTACAACTTGCCCATCAATTGCCATTGGTCTTTGTAGAATATTGTGCATTCCTAAAATTGCAGATTGTGGTGGATTGATAATTGGTGTAGAAAGCATAGATCCGAAAACTCCTCCATTTGTAACTGTGAAAGTTCCACCCGTCATTTCGTCTATTGTAATTCTACCGTCTCTTGCTTTTTCTGCAAGATTTTTCACTTCTGCTTCTACTCCACGGAAAGTCATGTTTTCTGCATTTCTAATAACTGGAACCATCAAACCTTTTGGACCAGAAACCGCGATAGAAATATCGCAGAAATCATAATTTATTTTGTAATCTCCATCTAAAGAAGCATTTACATCTGGATACATTTGCAAAGCTCTGGTTACAGCTTTCGTGAAGAAAGACATAAAACCTAAACCTACACCATGTTTTGCAGAAAATTCTTCTTTATATTGTTTTCTAATTCTGAAAATTTCAGACATATCTACTTCGTTGAAAGTAGTAAGCATTGCAGTTTCATTTTTTACAGTAACCAATCTTGTAGCTACTTTTCTTCTCAACATAGAAAGTTTTGAAGTACTGCTACTTCTGCTTCCTGATGTAGAATTGGCACTTCCCATTGCAGCAACACCTACAGTTTGAGCGTCTTCTTTGGTTATTCTTCCATCTTTTCCACTTCCAGAAACTTGAGAAGGACTTACTCCCTTTTCGTCTAAAATTTTCTTAGCTGCAGGAGAAGGTGTTCCGCTTGCATAACTTGTTGGTTTTGCAGGTTCAACTTTTGGAGCTTCTACTTTTGCTGGTTCAGCTTTTGGTTCTTCTTTCTTTTCTGAAGCTGGTGCAGATTCTGCTGGTTTTTCTGCAGACATATCTATCAAGCAAACTACTTGTCCTACTTCTACCACATCTCCTTCTTCGGCTTTCAAAGTTATGATTCCGCTTTCTTCTGCTGGTAATTCTAATGTTGCTTTGTCTGAATCTACTTCTGCAATCGGTTGATCTTTTTTCACATAATCTCCATCACTTACCAACCAAGTAGCTATTTCTACTTCTGTGATGGATTCTCCTGGAGAAGGAACTTTCATTTCGAGTATTGACATCTTTATTTTATTTATTTTTTTATTAATTAAATAAGTGAATGATTTTATTATATTTTTTGAAATAAGCGACTGAAATAAAGTCTACTAACATTCATCAAATTTCACTTTTTTCTTTTTACTTTTTACTTTTCACTTTTTTAAACAGTAACAGGTCTTGCTTCTGGCAAATCTTCTGTTCCAAAAACACGATTGATAATAGCGTTTTGTATTCTTTCAAACATTTTGTGGCTTCCTGGTGCAGGTGTTGCACTTGGAACTGGAGAAACTACTTCTATATTTGTATTTCTGAAATTTCTAAGAATATAGCTCCAAGCTCCCATATTTTCTGGTTCTTCTTGAGCCCAAATTAATGAAGTTCTGTTTTTATATTTGTCTAAAATTTTGGAAACTCCTTCTTTATTTAAAGGATATATTTGCTCTAAT
>CAXYUO010000192.1:0-5132 GCA_964292185.1 uncultured Frigoriflavimonas sp. | reverse complement strand
TGCTTGTCTGTAAATATGATCCTGCACATCTCCTGCAGCAAAAACTCCTGGTAGATTAGTTTTTGTAGATTTTCCTTCAGTTATTAAATATCCATTTTCATCCGTTTTTAGCTGGTCTTTGAAAATATCTGTATTTGGTTTATGACCAATTGCAATAAAAATTCCATGAACATCTATTTTAGACTCTTCATTTGTTTCATTATTAATTACAACTGCTCTTTCTACCAAATTATTTTCACCTTCAATACCTATTAATTCATGATGAAATTTTACTTCTAAATTTGCTGTATTGTTTACACGATGTATCATCGCTTTTGATGCTCGAAATTCTCCTTTTCTTACCAATAAGGTTACTTTTTTACAAAGTTTTGCCAAATAAGTTGCTTCTTCTACAGCTGTATCTCCTCCTCCTACAACAATCACATCTTTCCCTCTGTAGAAAAATCCATCACATGTAGCACATGCAGAAACTCCACCTCCAGAATATTTTTTCTCATCATCTAAACCAAGATATTTTGCAGTTGCACCTGTAGAAAGTATCACAGTTTTTGCAAAAAGTTCTTTTTTTCCTGCCCAAAGTTGATGAATTCCACCAATTTCTGTAGAAAATTCAACTTTAGTAATCATTTCATAATGTACTTTCGTTTCAAATCTTTCTGCTTGTTTTTGCAAATCCATCATCATACTTGGACCATCAATTCCATCTGGATATCCTGGGAAATTATCAACTTCTGTGGTTGTAGTTAATTGTCCTCCTGGTTCCAAACCTGTGTATAATTCTGGTTTTAGGTCTGCTCTTGCTGCATAAATTGCTGCAGTATAACCACTTGGTCCAGATCCTACGATGATGCAATCTAATATGTTTTTATCTTCCATTATGTAATTTATTATACTATTTTAATTAAAATTGTGTTTGCAAAATTCGGAAATAATTATTGGTTTTCCTATTTTTAAGCTATTCTTTACCGAAAGCTAAAAGCAATTTGCCAAGAGCCAATATTTTATTTTCTTAAATTTCCCACATTCAAAATTTTATAAACCATTTCTTTCAATAGTTCACTATCTGAAGTTTGATTGGCACCTAAACCTTTGCTTTTTAAATCTGCTTCTCTCAGAATAGAAATTATTTTACTGATGTGCTTCAATGGATAATTTCTTCCTGCAGAAGCGTAATCTTTTATAAAATATGGGTTTATTCTTAGTTCTGTAGCTATGTTTTGAGGATTTTCTCCACTCATCAAATTATAAATCATCAATTGTGAGAAAAATTCAAATAATCTTCCAACTGTCATTACCAAAGGACTTGTTTTCGGGTTTTTTCCCATAAAATGTACAATTCTATAGCAAACATTCATATCTCTTTCTCCTATTGCTTTTTGCAATTCAAAAACATTGTATTCTTTGCTTATTCCTATATGTTTTTCCACCAAAGTTTCATTCAAAACTTCGTCTTTTTTTAGAATGATCTTCAATTTTTGAAGTTCGTTTGCTATTCTAGAAAGATCATTACCAAGATAGGTCGCCAATAAATGAGAAATATTTGGAGCTGTTTTTATGTTTAAATGAGTACATTCATCAGCAATCCATTTCGGGATTTGATTATCGTAAAGCCGAATGCTATCTATAAGCATATTGCTGGCTTTCAATGTTTTTGTTAATTTTTTCTTACCATCTAAACCCTTTTTTTTATAAGCAAAAACGAGTAGAGTAGTAGGAACAGGATTTTCTACATATTTCAGTAAAATTGCTTCTGTTTCTTTTTTAAAATCTAAATCTTGAGCTTCTTTTACGATAATCACATTTTTATCTCCCATCATAGGATATTGCTGTGCAAGAGAAATTATTTCTGCAATAGAAGTGTCTTTACCATAAATAATGGTTTGTCCGAATGCTTTTTCATCATCGCTCAAAACTTCGTTTTCAAAGGATTTTGAAAGTACATCTATATAATATGGTTCTTCTCCTTGCAAAAAATACAATGGGAGAAGTTCTTTATTTTTAATAGATTTGAGGATTGAATTTAATTCTTTCATAAATAATAATGGAGCTACCGAAACTAAATTTCCGGGAAAATTTTGATTTTAAACTCAAGAAAAACAAAGATAAGCTATTTATTTATGATGTAGTGCGTAAAAATTGGTTTCTGCTCACTCCAGAAGAATGGGTGCGTCAACATTGGATACATTATTATATAGATGTGAAAAAATTTGCACCATCTGCTTTAATTGTAGAGAAAAAATTAACATTAAATGGTGTTGTGAAAAGAATTGATCTATTAATAACAGAAAAAACATTACCCATAATTTTAATTGAATGCAAAGCACCAGAAATTGCATTATCCGAAAAAACTTTTGAGCAAATTGCAAGGTACAATTCAATTTTAAAGGCAAAAGAAATAGTTTTATCTAATGGAATTCATCATATATTTGCTGAATTTAATGATAATAAGTACAGTTTTATTGATAAAAATATATAATTAAATGAAAGATTCTGAAGTTTTAAAAAACTTGATCCAAATTAGAAAAAGTAGCTATCCAAAAGATTTTTCTACAGAAGAAATTTCTATTGATGAATTGAATGAAGTTCTAAATTCAGCAGAATTTGCTCCAAATCATAAGAAAACCAAACCTTGGAGATTTCAAGTTTTTAAGAATGATTCTAAAATTGAATTAGGCGAAGAGTTGATGAAAGTTTATAAAAATTCAATAGAAAATTCTACAGAAAAAAAATTGCAAAGCATTGAAGAAAAATTTTTGAAATCTGATGCAGTTGTTTCAATTTCGGTAAATTTCAGTGGAAAAATACCTGAATGGGAAGAGATTGCTGCAACTTCTATGGCTGTTCAAAATATGTATCTCACTTGTACTGCACTAGAAATTGGTTGCTATTGGAGTTCGCCAAGTTATTTAGAAAAAATGGAAAAACATATTGGACTAGAAGAAAATCAAAGATGTATCGGCTTGTTTTATATGGGCAAATTGAAAAAGTAAAAAGTAAAAAGGGGAAGTTGTGTTTCAGAAAGCATTAATATCTCAATTGAATTTATTAATAGCTGAAAAGAATTAATTAGATATTTTCTATAAACAAATACTAGATAATCATTTAATTATTAATCATTTAATTGTTAATTAGAAATTAATAAATAAAGTATTGTAGAAACGATAAAAATAATTATCTTTGCAAACTTAATATAAACCGGGACGAGTTCCCATAAATTTTCAAATTATGTCAGTAAAAATTAGATTACAAAGACACGGTAAAAAAGGGAAACCGTTTTTTCACATTGTTGTAGCAGATGCAAGAGCAAGAAGAGATGGTAGATTAATCGAAAAATTAGGTACTTACAACCCAATTACGAATCCTGCAATTATCGAACTAGATGTAGATGCAGCTGTTTCTTGGTTAAACAAAGGAGCACAACCTACAGATACTGCAAGAGCAATCTTGTCTTACAAAGGTGCATTGTACAAAAAACATCTTCAAGGTGGAGTAGCAAAAGGAGCTTTCAACGAAGAAGAAGCAGAAAAGAAATTTGCAGCTTGGATTGAAGAAAAAGCAAACAAAGTAGAAAGCAAAGTAACTGGTCTTGCAAAATCTAAAGATGATGCAAAAAAAGCAGCTTTAGAAGCAGAAGTTAAAGTGAGCGAAGCAAGAACTGCAGCAGCTCAAAAATTAGTAGATGATGCAAAAGCAGCAGAAGATGCAAAATTAGCAGAAGCAAAAGCAGCAGAAGAAGCAGCAAATGCTCCAGCTGAAGAAGTAGCTGTTGCTGAAGAAGCAGTTGCAGAAGCTACAGAAGCAGAAGGAACTGACGAAGCAAAAGCATAAAAATAATTTCGTGATGCGTAAAGAAGATTGCTATTTTTTAGGAAAAATTACACGCAGACACGGTTTGGCAGGAAACGTAATCCTTAAATTGGATACAGATCAGCCAGAATTTTATAAAAATTTGGAATCAATATTCGTTGAAATCAACGGGTTATTGGTTCCTTTTTTTATTGAAAAATTGGGCTTTCCGAAAAAGGATACGCTCAATATTTCTTTCAAAAATGCTACAGAAGGTACAGTAGATCAAAGTATTGGTAAAAATGTTTTTCTACCAATGACCACTTTGCCACCACTTTCTGGTACAAAATTCTACTACCACGAAGTTGTAGGTTTTAAAATTATAGATCAAGATGGTGTTTTTTGTGGCAACATAAAAGAAATCAACGATTCTATCGCTCAGCATTATTTCATTCTCAATTTAGACGGAAAAGAAGTGATTATTCCAGTAATAAAAGATTGGATTTTAGAAGTTGACCGTACTGAAAATTTCATAAAAATGCAGGTTCCAGAAGGTCTTTTGGATGTGTATTTGAATCCTGGGAAGAATGATGAGCAATAATGTTTGTTCATTGATTCAAATCAAGGTTTTCCTTATTTTCCTGCAATAAATTTGTGCTTGTAACCTAAATACAAGCATTATGAAACAATTTATCACAGGAATCAGTTTACTTTTTTCCTTATTCTTATTTTCTCAAGAAGAAAATTCTCCATCAGAAAACCCTCAAGAATTCAACGCAAAAATTATTGCATTTTCCCCAAGTGCGAATAGTGCAGTTGATGTAAATGGAATAAATACTGGTTTTATTGACGATTATGGTCATCAAAAAATCAACGGATTAAATGTTCGACTAAGTCCGTTAGCATTTTTTTATCCCATAATTCCTAAAGCGATTGAAGTTCCTACAGAAAGCGATTCTACGGTAACGGTAAATGGACTGCACATTTCTACAGGTGGTTTCACAGATGCTAAAAAATTAAATGGTTTTCGGAATTTCTGCCTTTCATCACGCATTAATTACCAATGGTTTCACCGTGAATTTTTATAACAATACCTCTGGAACATTAAATGGCTTGCATATTTCTGGATTTGCAAATTCTTCTAACAAAGGAAATGGTGTGAATATTTCAGTTTTGGGAAATTATTCCGTAGATTATTCTGGTGTTCAAATTGGAGCGTTCAACGATTCAAAAAAAATGAAAGGTTTGCTAATTGGTATTGTTAATAAATCTAAAAATTTACGAGGAATACAAATTGGACTTTGGAATGTGAATGAAAAGAGAAAATTACCAATTATTAATTGGAA
>CAXYUO010000191.1:0-5166 GCA_964292185.1 uncultured Frigoriflavimonas sp. | reverse complement strand
TATAGTAACAGGCGCAGGTTTTTTTGGTTCTAAATCAATTTTACCTAAAATTCTTGTTTCAGGAATATTAGCTTTAGCTTTGATCACTTCTGGCTCTGGTTCTGGCTCAATTTTAATCACCAATTTTTCTTCTGGAATCTTAGAAATAACCACTTCATGGGATGCTTTTCTTTGTTTGCTATCTTGAGCAAATTCGTTTTCCAATGCTACATAAGCAGCTTCATCCAATTGCGAATTAGGATTTTCTTCCACTTCAAATCCTTTGGATTGAAGAAATTCAACCAATCTGGACATCGAAATATTAAATTCCTTTACCGCTTTGTTTAATCTGATCTTTTTTGGCATCTAAAAATTTACTTTATATTATATGATAATTCAAAGTTAAAACAAAATTTAACTATTCTAAATATATCTACGAATTAATTTTCTAATTCGTCTCTTAAAATTGACTTAACCTCATCTATTTGTTCCTCTTCCAAATCTACTAAATTCACCAAAGCATCTGTATCTTTATCTAAAATACTTCTTGCTGTGTTCAATCCTATTTTGGTAAACTCTTTGATGATCCATTCTTGGATTTCATCACCAAATTCGGTTAATTCTACATCTTCTCCTTCTACTTCTCTATGTACATCTATTTCAAAACCTGAAAGCCATGAAGCTAGACGTATATTCTGACCTTGTTTTCCTATAACTCTAGAAATTTCTTCAATAGGCGTGAAAACGAGTGCATAATTTTTTTCAGTGTTGATTTCTATCTTATTCACCGTAACGTTACCTAATGCTCTTTTCACCATTATTTCAGGATTTTTAGACCATTGTATTACGTCAATATTTTCATTTCGTAATTCTCTTACTACTCCATGAATTCTAGAACCTTTTACACCAACACATGCTCCAACAGGATCTATTCTATCATCATAAGCATCAACTGCGATTTTCGCTTTTTCTCCTGGAATTCTCACTACTTTTTTCAAAATAATAGTTCCGTCTTGAATTTCTGGAATTTCTAATTCTAATAGTTTTTCTAAAAATACTGGAGACGTTCTAGAAACGATAATTTGAGGTTTAGAACCTTTGAAATCTACTTTTTCTACTACAGCTCTCACATTTTCACCTTTTTTGTAGAAATCTGATGGAATTTGATTTTCTTTTGGTAAAATAAATTCATTTCCTTCGTCATCTAAAAGTATGGCGTGTTGCTTTCTGATATGATGTACTTCACCTAATACAATTTCTCCTATTCTATCATGAAACTGATCATAAAGCAATGCATTATTATGCTCTTGCAATTTTGTAGATAAAATTTGTTTTAAAGTAAGAATGCTTCTTCTACCTAATTGTGAAATCGGAATTTCTATGGTAAAATCTTCACCAACTTCAAAACTTTCGTCTATTTTTTTTGCTTCAGAAATTTCAATTTCTAAATCATCATCTTCAGACATTTCATCTTCTACGATTACTTTGTTCAAAAATATTTGAAAATCTCCTTTATCTGGATTCACGATTACATCAAAATGATCATCAGAATCAAATCTTTTTCTCAAAAGAGTTTTCAATGAATCTTCAATAATCGCCATTAAATCAATTTTGCTGATGCTTTTTTCATCTTTAAAATCGCCAAAGGCTTCTATCAACGCTAAACTATCCATCTATATATCATTTTTATGTCAAAAAACTTTTTTATTAAAATTTAATTTTAACTAAAGTCTTTTTAATGTTTTTGTATTCAATTTCTTTTTCTTCCTCTACATCTACTTTCCCTTTACCAATTTCTTTTGGTTTTCTGTATTTCAGAAGCAAAGTGATCGTATCTTCAGTAGTTTTAATTAATTCTCCAGATATTTCTGTACCATCTATTAAATAGACATCTAATTCTCTTCCTACATTTTTTCTATACTGTCTTTCATTTCTCAAAGATTCCGACAAACCGAAAGAATGTACTTGAAGGCTAAAATCTTGATCTTCTCTATCCAAATTATTTTCTATAGATCTGCTTGCATCTAAGCAATCTTGAAGTGTAACACCATTATCACCGTCAATAATTACGATAATATCATTAGTTGGTGATATTTTTAATTCAATTAAAAATAAATCTTCTCTTACTTCCAAAAAAACTCCTAAAAGCTCTTCTACCTTATTACTAAAAGCCATAAATGCTAAAAATTTTAGTTACGAAAAAAGGCATCCTTTCGAAAGCCCTATCATTATTTCCGCAAATCAGGTGCAAATGTACAAATTTTTTTTTATTTAAATGTATTATACTTATCCTAATTCAAAAGTAAGTTACTTTTAATAATATTTGTATTTTTGCAAAAATTAAAAACACTTTATTTTGAATATAACAATTGTAGGAACAGGATATGTTGGTTTGGTAACGGGTACTACTTTGGCAGAATTAGGAAATTCTGTATACTGTGTAGATATTGATGAAAACAAGGTAGAAGCAATGAGAAATGGGAAAGTTCCTATTTACGAACCCAATTTAGAGGAAATGTTTCTGAGAAATATACAAGCGCAACGTTTATTCTTCACCACCAATCTTAAAGAAGCATTAGACAAAAGTGATGTTATTTATCTAGCACTTCCAACTCCACCAGGAGAAGATGGTTCTGCAGATTTATCTTATGTACTAAAAGTAGCGAATGATATTGGCGAAATGATGACTTCTTACAAAGTAATCGTCAACAAATCTACCGTTCCTGTAGGAACTGCGGATAAAGTGCGAGAAACTATTGCTGCAAAAACTACAATAGAATTTGATGTTGTTTCTAATCCAGAATTTTTGAGAGAAGGTTTCGCGGTAGAAGATTCTATGAATCCAACTCGTGTAGTAGTTGGTTCTAGTTCAGAAAAAGCCAACGGATTTATGTCTAAGGTTTATCAACCATTTACAAATATTGGAATTCCTATAATCTTTATGGACGAAAAATCTTCGGAACTTACAAAATATGCTTCCAATTCTTTTCTTGCTGTAAAAATTACTTTTATGAATGAAATCGCTAACTATTGCGAAAAAGTTGGTGCAGATGTAGATAAAGTTCGATTAGGAATGGGAAGCGATGATAGAATTGGGCATCGTTTTCTATTTCCAGGAATTGGATATGGCGGAAGTTGTTTCCCGAAAGATGTGAAAGCATTGATACAAAGTGGAACACAAGTAGATTTTGATTTTGAAATATTAAATGCTACAGAAAAAGTAAATACCAGTCAAAAAGTAATACTGGTTTCAGATATTGAAAAATATTTTAAAGGAAACCTAAAAGATAAAAAAATTGCACTTTGGGGTTTAGCATTTAAAGCAAATACGGATGATATAAGAGAAGCTTCTTCTTTAGACAACATTAAAATTTTATTAGAAAAAGGAGCGAAAATAGTAGCTTATGATGCAATTGCTGAAGAAAATGTAAGAAAAATATTGGGAGATCAAATTTCGTATGCTCCAGATATGTATTCTGCTTTAGAAAATGCTGATTGTCTTTTAATAGCAACAGAATGGCCAGAATTTAAAAATCCTAATTTTAAATTGATGGGTGAAAAACTAAATAATAAAGTTATTTTTGATGGTAGAAATATGTTTGATTTAGAAACTGTGAAAAATGCTGGATTTTATTATAAATCGATTGGTAGAAAAACATTGAAATGATAACTAAAGCGTTAATAGTAAAAAAAATAAAAGCAATGAAACCAATATTATTGCAAAATTTTAAGATTGAAAAAATTGCTTTATTTGGAAGTTACGCATCTGGAAAATCTCATGCGGAAAGCGACATTGATTTGCTTATAGAATTTGAAGAAAATAATTCTTTGAACTATTTTGAATTTGAAAATTTAAGAGAACTGTTTAAAAATGAATTAAATTCTGATAAAATTGATATTGTTGATAAAAAATATTTAAATCCAATCATTGGTTTTCATGCTTCAAAACACATGGTTTATGTATAATGAGAGGAATTTAATTTATATTTTAACAATATTGGAGGCTATTGAAAAATGTTTCATATACACCGAAGACATTCATTCTAGTGATGAGTTTTATCAAGCAAATGAACAATTAAATTATAATGCTTGTCAATTATTATTAATGACTATTGGAGAGGAGAGCAAAAAACTAGAAGAAAGCATAAAAGAAGACTTTAATAACATACAGTGGAGAAATATTGCAAATTTTAGAAATAGAATTGCTCATGATTATCGAGGTGTAAATCCAAAAATTAGTTTTTCTATTGTTAAAGATTTCCTTCCACAGCTAAAACAAGAACTCATGAAAATTTTAAATGAAACAGATGTAGATAGCGAAATTTTAAAAATTGCATCGGAATCTGAATTTTATAAACACATAGGCTATATATTTAAAAAATGAAAAACATAATAATAACAGGAGGAGCAGGATTTATCGGTTCGCATGTAGTTCGAGAATTTGTAAAAAACAATCCAAATTCTAAAATCATCAATCTTGATGCGCTAACTTATGCTGGAAATCTTGAAAATTTAACAGACATCGAAAATGAACCCAATTACGTTTTCGAGAAAGCAGATATTACAAAACCTGAAGAATTGAGAAGGGTTTTTGAAAAATATAATCCCGATGCAATCGTGCATTTAGCTGCAGAAAGTCATGTAGATAGAAGTATCACAGATCCAAACGCGTTCATCAACACGAATGTAAACGGAACTGCAAATCTTTTAAATTTAGCCAAAGAATTTTGGACATTAAACCCAGATCATCAACACGGGAATTTCCCCGGAAATGAGAGAGATTTCTTGTTTTACCACGTTTCTACGGATGAAGTTTATGGAAGTTTGGGAGAAACAGGTTTCTTTTTAGAAGATACTGCTTATGATCCAAAATCGCCTTATTCTGCGAGCAAAGCAGCAAGTGATCATTTGGTAAGAGCTTATGGAAATACTTACGGAATGCCTTTTATTATTAGTAATTGTTCTAATAATTATGGTCCAAATCATTTTCCAGAAAAATTAATTCCATTGTGTATTTCTAATATTTTAAATGGAAAACCTTTGCCAATTTATGGCGAGGGAAAATATACAAGAGATTGGCTTTTTGTAGTCGATCATGCAAAAGCGATTCATCAAATATTTAATGAAGCAAAATCCGGCGAAACCTACAATATTGGTGGTTGGAACGAGTGGAAAAACATTGATTTA
>CAXYUO010000190.1:0-5216 GCA_964292185.1 uncultured Frigoriflavimonas sp. | reverse complement strand
GAACAGCAGATGAATGAAGTTATTTCACAACTTTCAACTCTGCAAAATGAAATGGTTCTGCGAAACTAAACATCACAATTAATTCTCAACAAGCCTCTGCGTTCAAATTTTAAACATTAAAAAATTCACAACAAACCAACCAAATAATTATCATTAATAAAAAGCGTATCTTTGCAAAATATTAAAAATATTTAATGAACTTATTTACAGAATCCAATTTAAGTCCGAATTTACTTAAAGCAATTGGAGAATTAGGCTACGAAAAGCCAACAGAAATTCAAAAACAAGCGATACCTTTTATCTTAGAAGATGAAAGAGACCTTATTGCTCTTGCAGCAACAGGTACCGGGAAAACTGCAGCGTTTTCGCTCCCAGTTTTAGAACAAATAGACGAAGCAAGCAGAACAATTCAGTTCTTGGTACTTTGTCCTACAAGAGAACTTTGTTTGCAGATTACCAAAGATATACAAGCATACACGCAATATTCTCGGGATATAAAAACCGTTGCAGTTTATGGTGGAAGTAGTATTACCGATCAAATTCGTGCAATTAGAAACAAACCACAAATTATTGTAGGAACTCCAGGTAGAGTTATTGATCTTATCAATAGAAAATCTCTGGATTTTTCTGAAATTCAATATTTGGTTTTAGATGAAGCAGATGAAATGCTTTCCATGGGTTTCAAAGACGATTTGGAAACTATTCTAAGAGAAACGCCAGCTGAAAAAAGAACGATGCTTTTTTCTGCAACAATGAACAGAGAAGTAGAGCGAATTTCTAAAAATTACTTGAACAATGCTCACAAAATCACTATAGAATCTAAAGATGCTGTTAAGAAAAACATCGCTTACGAATTTTATGTAGTGAACTACAGAAGAAAAAAAGAAGCTTTGAAAAGATTGATAGATGCAAATCCAAATCAATATTCTATTATTTTCTGTAGAACAAGAATGGAAACGCAAGAAATCGCAGATTTCTTAATGCAAAACGGATATGCTGCAGATGCACTTCACGGAGATCTTTCTCAAGCTCAACGTGATACCGTAATGAAGAAATTCCGTTTGAAAAACATCGATATTTTGGTTGCTACAGATGTTGCAGCAAGAGGTTTAGATGTAGATGCTCTTACGCATGTTATTCATTTTTCTTTACCAGATGATCCAGAAGTTTTTGTACACAGAAGTGGAAGAACTGGTAGAGCTGGAAAAGCAGGTATTGCAATTTCTTTAATAAAACCTGAAGAAAGCAGAAAACTGAAGCAAATAAAATCTTCTACTAAAATAGAAATTCACGAAAAGAAAATCCCAACAGGAGAAGAGATTATCAAAGCACAAGTTGGTGGTGTTTTCGAAAAATTATTTACAGAACATGAAGATAATTTCAGTTTTGATGATAGTTTGATACCAGATTTATCAGCTTTCACGAAAGAAGAGTTGGTACATCAACTTTTGCAATTTCAATTGAAAGATTTGGCAACTTATTATAAAGATAAGAGAGATTTGGAAGATGAAAAATTCAGCAAAGATGATGGAAGAGGAAGTGATAGAGGAAGAGGTGGAAGAGACAGAGATCGTGGTGGAGATAGAGGAAGAGATAGAGATCGTGGAAGAGGAAGAGAAGATAGAGGTGGAGACAGAGGTGGTTTCAGAGATAGAAATGAAGGAGGAAGAAGCGAAAGAAGAAGAGGTAATAATGGAGATATGGTAAGATTTTTCTTCAATCTTGGTAAAAAAGATAGTTTGAAAAAAATGGATATGCTTGAAATTATCAACAGTGCTACAAAACAAAATAAAAAACGTCCTGATATTGGAGATATAGAAATTTTGGATAAATTTTCTTTCTTCGAGGTAGAAAAAAGTTTCAAAGGAGAAGTATTGAAAAATATTTCTGAAATGAAATTCAAAGGAAAAGATATGAGAGCTGAAGAAGCGAACTAAAATTCTTTTCTTTGTAAAATTTATAAAACCAACATCAATGATGTTGGTTTTTTTTTGAAATTTAACTTGCGATTACCTTTATTTGTTAATAACTATCTCCTATGTTACGAAAACTTAACATGGATATTTTTCATATAAAATTTAATAATAAGATATTTGCAGACCAAAGAACAAATACAATTTTTTATTATGGCAATCGGTAATATTTTTAAAGCATTTCAGCCAAAAGACAAAGTCTTTTTTGTACTTTTTGAAAAAGTAGCAAATACTTTAGTAGAAATGTCTAAAACCTTCCATGAAGGAATTCAAGAATTTGATCAAAATGACGAATCATTTCTTAAGAAAATGAGTGATTTTGAACATCAAAATGATCAAACTACACATCAAATTTATGTAGAATTAGGTCAGAATTTCATTACACCATTTGATAGAGAAGATATTAGTTTATTAGCAAGTGGTTTAGATGATATTGCAGATTATATCTATGCATCTACAAAATATATTTATCTTTATAAAAGTCCAGAAACAGCTGCTTATTCAGAGTTTTCATTGTTGATTTACAAAGCATGTTTAGAAATTCAAACTGCAATTACCAATTTGAATGGATTCAAAAATGCAGCTGCTGTAAAAGAAGCTTGTATCAAAATAAATAGCATAGAAAACATTGCAGATGATGTACTAAGCCAAGCTTTAGTAAAACTATTTGAAACCAATGATGCAATAAACATCATCAAAGTAAAATCTGTTTTTGAATACTTAGAAATCGTAACAGATAAAGCGGAAGATGTAGCCAATACTATGGAAAACATCATTATCAAATATTCTTAAATCTATTTTAATAATTAAAAAATTCTTTTAAATGGATTTTCCTATTTTTCTTGTAGTTATCGTTGCTTTAGCATTAATATTTGATTATATCAATGGTTTCCATGATGCTGCAAACTCAATCGCAACTATCGTTTCTACCAAAGTTCTTACGCCTTTTCAAGCAGTTTTGTGGGCAGCAGTTTGGAATTTTGCCGCATTTTTTATCGCCTATTATATTATCGGTGAATTTAAAATTGGAAATACGATTGCCAAAACCGTCAATGAAGATTTTATCAATCTAGAAGTAATATTTTCAGGTTTAATAGCCGCTATTGTTTGGAATTTATTTACCTGGTGGTTTGGTATTCCTTCTTCTTCATCTCACACATTAATCGGTGGATTTCTTGGAGCAGCTTTAATGCATGCTTTGATGATGGATTATCATCAAGTAGCTTTAGCAAACCCAGATTTTGGTTTTTTTGAAAAACTAAAACACGCTTTCGAACAATTGTTTACTCAAAGCGTTGTGAAATATAGCAAAGTAATCCCTATATTTTTATTCATATTCTTAGCACCAATTGTAGGAATGGTAATTTCGATAATTATTACTCTAATTATTGTAAATCTTTCGAAAAACACCAATCCTCGAAAAGCAGATAGCGTTTTCAAAAAAATGCAATTGGCTTCTTCTGCACTTTTCAGCCTTGGTCATGGATTGAATGATGCTCAAAAAGTAATGGGAATCATAGGTGCGGCTATCATTTATTATCATGTAAATATGTTGCAAGATCCTATTTATTTAAAGGAATTACCTGCAGATAGATTTAATTATTTTACAGCACATTATCTTTGGGTTCCATTGGTTTCGTTTATCGCAATAGCTTTAGGAACAATGAGTGGAGGTTGGAAAATCATCAAAACGATGGGTACGAAAATTACAAAAGTAACACCATTAGAAGGTGTAGCTGCAGAAACTGCAGGTGCAATTACCTTATTTCTTACAGATCATTTAGGAATTCCGGTTTCTACTACACATACAATCACAGGTTCTATAATTGGAGTAGGTGTTACCAAAAGAGTTTCTGCTGTAAGATGGGGAATTACCATTAGTTTACTTTGGGCGTGGATTCTTACCATTCCGATTTCTGCATTAATGGCAGGACTTATTTATCTAATTACTAAATTCGTGATGTAATAGAAAATCAATATAAAATTTAAAAACTTCATCAATTTGGTGAAGTTTTTTTGTATAATTTTTTAGGTTCAATCGGGATAATATTATCAAAACATAAAGTTTTATTTAAAAAATAATTGAGATTTTTATATTCTATAAATATTTTAAAACAACTTTCAATTTATTGCCTAAAAAATTTTCTAAAATCGTATTTTTGTAAAAATTACACTTTTTATGGAGTTTTTAGATCGCTATCAAGATATTATTACAGAAGCTTTAGTTAAATATAAGTTTAAAGAAAATCCTGCAGAGCTTTATGAACCAATGAATTATATTATTGGTCATCGTGGAAAAAGACTAAGGCCAATCATGGTTCTTATGGCTTGTGATTTATTTAATGGAGAACTTTCAAAAGCTGTGAAACCTGCATTGGCAATAGAGTTTTTTCACAATTTCACCCTCATTCATGATGATATAATGGATGAAGCTCCAATCCGAAGAAATGTTCCTACAATTCACACCGTTTATGGTTTGAACACAGGGATTCTTTCCGGTGATGCAATGCTTATAAAAGCATACAAATTTTTTGAAGATTTGGAGCCAGAATTGTTCAAAGCTTGTGTAAGAGTGTTTACACATACTGGTTTGCTACTTTGTGAAGGACAACAATACGATATTAATTTTGAAGTAAAAGAAGATGTTAATTTCAATGATTATATAAGAATGATTACCTATAAAACGGGTATTCTTAGTGCTTGTTCTTTTGAAATTGGTTCTTTAATTGCCGGTGCAAATTATAAAAATGCAAAAGCGATTTTCAATTTCGGAAAACATATTGGTATTGCCTTCCAAATAATGGATGATTATTTAGATGTTTTTGGAGATCAAGAAAGTTTTGGTAAAAAACATGCAGGAGATATTTTTGAAAACAAAAAAACTGTACTTTACCTTCTCGCAAAAGAACACGCTACAGAAGAAGAAAACAAAGAATTGGATTTCTGGTATTCTAAAAAAACAGATAATATTGATAAAATTTACGGGGTAGAAAAAATATTCCGTAGAACAAAAGTAGATGAGAAAACGCTTCGTTTGGTTCAAAAACATAATGAAATTGGTCAAGAATATCTAAGAAAAATTGATGCTCCAGATGAAAAGAAAAAACCATTTATAGATTTAGCAAATTATCTTTTGAGAAGAGATAGTTAAAATTATATATTTTAAGTCAACTTAATTTTCTTAGAGCCTGTTTAAAATTGTATTAAAACCACAAAAGGAACAAAAGTTTAAGAAAATTAAAC
>CAXYUO010000189.1:0-5255 GCA_964292185.1 uncultured Frigoriflavimonas sp. | reverse complement strand
ATAAAATCTTAATTTAATATTGATAAAATTGAAATTGAATTTTACTAAACATTGTAATCTCTTAAATAATTTAAAAATATTTTTCCTTATTTTCGCTTCATATTAAAATAAAAATGGAGGCAGAAAAAGATAGAATGCAGCAAGAAAATTGGAAAACTTGGGGTCCTTATGTCAGCAACAGACAATGGGGAAGCGTGCGAGAAGATTACAGTTCTGATGGAAATGCGTGGGAATACACAAGCCACAACAGAGCAGAAAGCTATGCTTATAGATGGGCAGAAGAAGGTATTGCAGGAATTTCTGATGATAAACAACTGATGTGTTTTGCTCTGGGTTTTTGGAACGAAAAAGACCCGATAATTAAAGAGAGATTCTTTGGATTAAGCAATTACCAAGGAAATCATGGAGAAGATATTAAAGAAATTTTCTATTATTTAGACAATACACCTACACATTCTTACATGAAAATGGTTTACAAATATCCTATCGTTGAATTTCCGTATGAAAATTTAATTTCTGAAAATGGCAGAAGAAGCAAAAACCAACCGGAATATGAAATCATGGATACCGGAATTTTTGAAAATGATGAGTATTTTCATATTTTTATAGAATATTCTAAAGCAGATACAGATGATATTCTGGTTAGAGTAACCGTAGAAAACAGAAGCAATAAAGCTGCACCAATACATCTATTTCCTACAATTTGGTTTAGAAATAATTGGAAATGGGGCTATAATGATTACAAAGGGAATATTTTTTCTAAAGACAAAAAATCTATAGACATAGACCACAATGGAGTTTCTATGAAAAAAATGTACTCCAGAAATGCTTTTTCAGATATACTTTTTTGTGATAATGAAACCAATTACGAAAAACTTTTCGGGTTTCCGAAAAAAGAAAATCAATATTATAAAGATGGTATAAACGACCATATTATTCACGGAAAAAATTCTGTAAATCCTGAAAAAAAAGGTACAAAAGCTACTTTTTCTATTAATGATACCATTGAAGCAAAATCTTCTAAAACTTTCGATTTTAGATTGGCAAACCAAGAATTGCATGATGCATTTTGGGGTTTTGATGAAGTATTTGAAAATAGAAAAGCTGAAGCAGAAGATTTTTATAAAGAAATACAAAAAGGCATCTTTTCGGATGATGAAAAAAACGTGCAAAGACAAGCATTTGCAGGTTTGCTTTGGAACAAACAATTCTACCATTACAATATTAATAAATGGCTAAACGGTGATCCCAATCATGATGCACCAAGAAATTTCAACCATTATGTAAGAAATACAGAATGGGAACATTTGCACAATAAAGATGTGATTTCTATGCCCGATAAATGGGAATATCCGTGGTATGCAACTTGGGATTTGGCGTTCCATTGCGTTCCTTTTGCCGTGATAGACGGAGATTTTGCAAAAAACCAATTATTACTTCTTACCAAAGAATGGTACATGCATCCAAACGGACAATTGCCTGCTTATGAATGGAATATGAGCGATGTAAATCCTCCAGTTCATGCTTGGAGTTGCTTTCGGGTTTTCAAAATTGATGAAAAAAATACGGGGAAACCAGATGTAGTTTTTTTAGAAAAAGTGTATCAAAAATTATTATTGAATTTTACTTGGTGGGTAAACAGAAAAGATAAAACTGGGAAAAATATTTTTGGTGGCGGCTTTCTTGGTTTAGATAATATTGGCGCATTTGATAGAAACATGGAATTTCATGAAGGCGAACATCTAGAACAAGCAGATGGAACAAGTTGGATGGCAATGTATGCTTTGAATATGATGAGAATCGCTATGGAACTTTCCCAATACAATATGGTTTATGAAGATATGGCAATCAAATTTTTTGAACATTATCTTTATATTGCCGAAGCTCTTGAAAATTTTGGTGAAGAAAAACAACGACTTTGGAACGAAGAAGATGGTTTTTTCTATGATGTTTTGCAACATTCCAACGGTGAAAGTGTTTCTCTAAGATTACGAAGTATTGTAGGATTGATCCCTCTTTTTGCAGTAGAAATCATCGAACATGAAATGCTAGAAAAACTTCCGAAATTTAAAGAAAGAATGGAGTGGATTCTACGAAATAAAAAAGAACTCGCCAATCTGGTTTCGCATTGGGAAAAAGAAGGAGAAGGCAAAAAACATTTGATGAGTATTCTTAGAAAAACAAGATTGACCAAAGTTTTGAACAGAATGCTGGATAAAGATGAGTTCTTGAGCGATTATGGAATTAGAGCAATGTCTAAAGTTTACGAAAAAAATCCTTTCGTTTTCTCGGTTCACAATCATCAATACGTGGTGCATTATACTCCAGCAGAAAGCGATAGCAGTATGTTTGGTGGAAATAGCAATTGGCGTGGACCAATTTGGTTTCCCATCAATTTCCTTATTGTAGAGAGTTTGCAGCGTTTTTATTTCTATTATGGAGATAGTTTGCAAATAGAATTTCCTACAGGAAGCAATTCTTATACAAATTTGGATCAAATTGCAAGCAATCTTACCTATAGATTAGAAAGTATTTTCTTGAAAGATGAAAATGGAGATAGAGCTTTCAATGGTGGGAACAAAAAATTCAACCAAGACCCTTATTTTAAAAATTACATCATGTTTTATGAGTATTTTCATGGCGATAATGGTCGTGGAATTGGTGCATCTCATCAAACTGGATGGACTGCAACTGTAGCAAAATTGCTGCAACCTAGGAATTGATTTTGAAAATTTTGGAGGTAAATTTTAAAAATTCACAGATGCGTTTTATAATTTTAATCTTTTTTTTAATCATAAATTTTTCTTTTGCACAAGAAAAAGAACAAATTGCTATTGATTACGTTTTCGAGAATAATTTGGGCAACGGTATTATCTTTTTTAATGGAAAAATAAAATCGGAAAAGAATAATGAAATAGCCAAAGATCTTGCAGAAGATTATTACCTCGATAATGATAAGATTGATGAATCTGAATATGATAAACACTTTAAATTCGTAATAACTGCAACGTTCAAAAAAGTAGAAAAGCAAAAACTGATCGTTCCAAAAAGAAGTAAAAATCAATTTTATTCTAAAATAAAACCGCTAGAAAGATTTAGTTTAACAATTTATCCTGAAATTATCATCAACGAAAAAGTATCATTTATCTTTATAAGATTTGAAAACATTAATGATGAAAATCGTTCAGGAATAGATTATATTTTCAAATTTGAGGATGGAAAATTGATAGATTATAATGAAGTTGGTTGGAAAATTTAATATGAAATTAATAAAATTTCATTTGAATTTGTATATTTGATTGAATTAAAATTTAAAAAAAACCGAAATGAGAAAAATATTATTCCTATTTGCATTAGCAATATTTTATGGTAATGGATTCTCTCAAAAAGCAAAAAAATCGGAAACAGATTCTCTTTTAAAAGAACTTGCCGAAAATGGCTGTAAATGTGTAGATTCTATTGTAATTATTAATACTTCTAAAACTGAGATTGCTTCTAAAATTAGTGATTGTATAAATACACAAACTGGTGCATATCAACTGGGTTCTAAGTTGATGAAAATAGATGATGCGAAAGATGATGCGAAAATTGTAGATGGAAAAAAGCAGATCAATATTTCTTTTAATTCTGATGAAAACTCTGATGAATATAAAAAATATTACTACGAGATCGAAAGATATATGATGAACAATTGTAAATCTTTAAACGAAAAAATGGCAAGTAATGAAAAACTAAGTGCTAAATCTTATACCGAAAACAAAAAAGCCGCAGATTTTTACTCTAAAGGTTTGGATGAAGCAAAAAAAGAAAACACTGAAAAAGCTGTACAATATTTTGAAAAAGCAGTGAAAGAAGATCCAGAATTTGCCTTTGCTTGGGATAATTTGGGTGTAAATTACAGAAGATTAAACAATTACGATAAAGCAATAGAAGCTTACAATGAATCTTTAAAAATTGATCCAAATGGTTTGATGCCATTGCAAAACATTGCTGTTGCTTATATTTATAAAAAAGAATATCAGAATGCGATTAATGCTTATGAAAGATTAGCCAAAATTGATAAAAATAATCCTGAAGTTTTTTATGGAATTGGGAATGTGTATGCAGTACATTTACAAGATTTTGAGAAAGGATTAGATTATATGTGCAAAGCTTATAATTTGTATATTGAACAAAAATCTCCGTATAGAGCAGATGCAGAAACATTAATTGGCTCAATCTTTACTGAAATGAAAAAGCAAGGAAAAGAGGAAAAATTTAATAAAATCTTGAAAGCAAATAATATTAGGACTGCAAAAGATAATTAATTTCCAACTTTTTCTCCATTCACAAAAACCTCATAATTCACGGTAACATTCGGTTCCATCGTTTTAGAAACTGAGCAATATTTCTCAAAAGAAAGTTGAGCAGATTTCTTTGCTTTTATAGCATCTATTTTTCCTTCAAGAAAAAACTTCACCAAAATAGTTTTGAATGGTTTTGCTTCATCTACTTCTACTCTTTCACCTTCCACTTCGGCAGAAAATTTCGTGATTTCTTGCCTCTGTTTTTTTAAAATTGAAATCATATCTATTCCGCTGCAACCTGCAACTGCCATCAGAATTGTTTCCATAGGAGAAACACCTTCTTTGTTTTCAGATTGCGAAACGCTGTTTAGAAGTATGGTGTTTCCTAAAGAATTGGTGCATTCAAAAAGGTAATCGTCGTTGATTCTGTTTAATGTGATTTTCATAATTGCTTATTGCTTATTGCTTATTGCTTATTGCTTATTGCTTATTGCAAACTTACAAAATCCCTCTCGCTTTTATTTCCAAATATTTATTAATCACCTCAATATTCAGGTTTTCTGGTAAAGTATAAAGCGAATAAATCCCATATTTACGCAATTCTTGAATGATGAGTTTCTTTTCAAATTCCAATTTTTCCGCAATTATTTGATCATAAACGCCTTGCATATTTTCCGGATTTTCATTAATTAAATCATGCAATTCAGAATTTTTGAAAAATATAACCACCAACAAATGATCTTTCGCAATACCTCGCAAATATTTCATTTGGCGATTTACTGCATCTAAAGTTTCAAAATTAGTAAACAAAAGTATCAAACTTCTTTGTCCGATCGTGTATTTCACATCTTGGTACAATCTGCTGAAATCGCTTTCAAAAAATTGGGTTTCTATATTATAAAGTGCTTCAGAAATTTTCTTCAATTGTCCAGATTTATTGTCTGCAACTACCTTGTTTTCGGTTTTTTT
>CAXYUO010000188.1:0-5277 GCA_964292185.1 uncultured Frigoriflavimonas sp. | reverse complement strand
TAATTAAGCTTTAGAATTCATTATTTTTTCTAAAATTCTAAGCGTAATTAGGTAAGTTGGTTTCACTCCTGTTAATCCTAAACCTCCAGAAGATAGGGTAGAACCCGTTTTCAAAGGATTATCTGAAGCGTAATATGCATAGCAAACAAAAAGATCTTCGGAAATATGTTTTCTAATTTTACTCGCAACTTGTATCGCTTTTTGATAATGTGCACCTTCCATTTCTAGCCCAATTGCTTTCCAAGAAGTAGTCATAAAATATTTTAAAATATCTTTATTTTGCAGAGAAGTTCCCAAAACGGTAATCATTCCACCTTCAAAAGCTTTCAATTCGTCATCTTGAAAATCTTCTAATTTCAAAGCGTTTTCAAACACGTAATTATCTGCAGTTCCTTCAAAAATATGAGAAGTAGGAATCATAATATCTCCTTTTCCACCTGCTAAAATTCCTGCTTTTCCCATGATAGAAATGGATTTCACATTCATTTTATAAATTTCTTCTTCTATATTATAAGGTCTTAGGAGTTCGTCCATAATTTCGTAAGCTTGCTCTCCAAAAGCATAATCGAAAACCAGAATTACATCGTCTCCAGAAAAAGAAGTGCCTTCAAAAGGTGTATTTTTGAAATCTATTTTGCTCAAATCTATAATTTGAACATCTATATTGCTTCCACTTTTATCTTTAATGTAAATTAAACCTTGCTGAAGAGAATATTCTAAAATTTTATCTTGAAGTTCTTTTTTATCGCTTATTTCTTCATAAAGTTTGTAATCTGCATCTTTTAGATTTTTTTTACCCAAAGCGTGATTAGCAAAAAGCATGTTTTTCACTGAGTGCATATTGGCAGAAATAATGTGTAAAGGTCTATTGCAAAGATTGTTTTCTACTAAAACTTCTTTCACTTTTTGAGCCCATTTTTCTCCAAAATAATGATGCCCAACTCTTTCTCGTAAAATAGCGCTGAAATGAATTTCTCTTTCTCTATTTTCTTTGTAATCTTCCATGCTCACTTGTCCGAGATGATAGATAATTTTGAAAAAACGATCAGGATTTTCATCATCACCAAAAGCATTGTAAGCTATTAATGTTTCATCAAAAGTTCTACCAAGAAGCGAAGAAAGGTGTATCAATGCTACTTCTTTTTCTTTTCTGCTAAATATTTTTTCGCCAATTGCTACTTCTTCAATTATTTTCCAGGTGCGTTTTGGGCGACAATCATCTTCCATCAAAAAGCCTAGATTTCTAATTTTATCTGCTTCTATATATAAGAAGGTTAAATGCGTAAGAATATCATAAATCTCAGATCTGCCTAGCAAAACCTCGATATTCATTTGATGCTCATCAATTCTATAACAATCTCTTCTTCTTTTTTTAGGAACAATAGATTCAAAACTACCTTTATCAAAACCTTCGTCTGAAGTAAGATGTACAAATGCAGTTTCTTCTATTCCTTCTGGAAGTCTATCTAAAACATACATTAATCCTTCTAATTCTATTTTATTTGGCACATTCATGCTGCCATAAATCTCAGGATTAATGTTCATTAAAAGATTTCTTAGCGTAACGCCAGAAACTCCACCAGGTTTAAAAAAACCACGATAAAACAAATGTCTCATTGTTACATACAATCTTTCAATTGCTTCCGTAGTTTCTCTTGCTCTAGAATATACCATAAATAAATTTTTGCAAATGTACGAAATGGCAAATCATATTTTGAAAATTGATTACAAAAAAATTCCACCTCATTTATAGAAGTGGAATATTTAATACTAAGTTAATTTTCTATTTAAATTCATATCCTAAACCAAGTGAGAATACTGAGTTTTTGGCTTGAGTTCCTGGAGCTTTTACGATATCTACAAAACCAATAGAATATCTTGCGTTTACGCTTAAACCGTTTGCCATTTTATAACCACCACCAATTATTCCTGAAAAATCTGCTGTTTTTAGCATGCTTTTTATATCTGTTTCTGTAGAAACTATAGTTGTAACTGGAGTTATCGGATTTCTATCTAAGTCTGTAGATTTGTTTTTAGATTTAGCACTCGTTAAAAATCCAAATTGTGGCCCCATTTCTCCATAAAAACCATTTCCAAATTCATATTGCACAACAATAGGAATGTTTACATAGTCTAGTTTTATGTCTTGAACCAACGTAAGATCTTTATTTGGTAGATAATTTAAAGTAACGGTTGTCCATTTTGTGCCTTGCATAGAGTAGAGTACTTCTGGTTGTAGACTAAATTTTTCGCTGATTGGGATATTTACAAAAGCGCCTCCATAAGCTCCAAATTTCGCATCATTGCTTGTTACTCCAGATCCTGAAAGATTAGCGAGGTTGGCTCCAGCTTTTATGCCAAAATTTACTTCGCCAGAAGATTGAGCAAATAAAAAGTTTGCTGATAATAAAGTTCCGATTGCTAACATTTTTAAAGTTTTCATAATAAAATATATTTGTTGATTAATTATAGGGCAAATGTATGGCAGATGGTCATCTGTTTCCTAAGTAGAAACACCCATTTATACCACAGAAAAACACCCGAAATAAAAAGGGGAAAACACCCTAAACACAATATGTTTTATTGAAATTTATTTTTACCCCTGTTTTTATGATGTTATTTAGTTTAAAAACAGTGTTTATTAACAAAAAATTTAAAAAATAAGGGGTGTTTTGTAATATTTTAATTTTTATGTTGTATTTTTGTAAAAAATTTAAAATATATGTCCACACTTAGATTTAAAGCATTGGCAGAATTGCCTTTCAGAGATTATAGAAAAGATAATGCAGTAGAAATTCCTGCAAAATTATCGGAATTATACTGTTCAAATGTATTTTCAGAAGATACAATGCGACAATATCTTACAAAAGATGCATTTAATTTTCTAATGGATGCAATGAAAAAAGGAAGTAAAATCCCAAGAAATATTGCAGATCAAGTAGCTGTAGCTATGAAAGATTGGGCATTAAGCAAAGGTGCAACACATTATACACATTGGTTTCAACCATTAACTGGAGCAACTGCAGAAAAGCATGATAGTTTTTTCACGCCATTAGAAGGAGGAAAAGCTATAGAAAGATTTGCAGGAAGTATGCTAATTCAGCAAGAACCAGATGCATCTTC
This sequence comes from uncultured Frigoriflavimonas sp., assembly GCA_964292185.1. GTDB lineage: Bacteria > Bacteroidota > Bacteroidia > Flavobacteriales > Weeksellaceae > Frigoriflavimonas. The sequence continues at coordinate 2,154 of CAXYUO010000188.1, read as the reverse complement.
TTTCCCAAATGGTGGAATAAGAAACACTTTTGAAGCAAGAGGTTATACAGCATGGGATCCTACATCTCCTGCTTTTATTATGGGAACTACATTGTGTATTCCTTCTATATTTATATCTTACACAGGAGAAACACTAGATTATAAAGCACCATTACTTAGAGCTTTGCATTCTATAGATGAAGCTGCAACTTCTGTAATGCAATATTTTGATAAAAACGTAAGCAAAGTAGTACCAACTCTTGGTTGGGAACAAGAATATTTCTTGGTAGATTCTGCTTTGTACAGATCAAGACCAGATTTAGTTTTGACAGGGAAAACGCTTTTAGGACATTCTCCAGCAAAAGGTCAGCAATTAGACGATCATTATTTTGGTTCTATACCTACAAGAGTAATGAATTACATGAAAGAATTGGAGGTAGAATGTATGAAATTGGGAATTCCAGTTACTACAAGACATAATGAAGTAGCTCCAAATCAATTTGAATTAGCTCCAATGTTTGAAGAAGCGAATGTTGCCGTAGATCACAATTCTTTGTTGATGGATATTATGGCAAGAATTGCACATAAACATCATTTCAGTGTTTTATTCCATGAAAAACCATTTGCTGGTGTAAACGGAAGTGGAAAACACAACAACTGGTCTTTATCTACAGATACAGGAGAAAATCTATTAAGCCCAGGAAAAAATCCAAAGAAAAATTTACAGTTTCTTACTTTCTTTGTAAACACTATAAAAGCAGTTCACGAATATGCGGATATGCTAAGAGCAGCAATTGCTTCTGCAAGTAACGACCATAGATTAGGAGCAAATGAAGCTCCACCAGCAATAATTTCTGTATTTATTGGTACGCAATTGTATGATGTATTGATGGAACTAGAAAAAGTAACAGAAGGAAAACTTTCTCCAGACGAAAAAACAGACCTAAAACTAAATGTAGTAGGAAAAATTCCAGAAATATTACTTGATAATACAGATAGAAACAGAACTTCTCCATTTGCATTTACAGGAAATAAATTTGAAATACGAGCAGTAGGTTCTTCTGCAAACTGTGCAGAAACTATGATTGTGATGAATGCCATCGTTGCAAAACAATTACAAGATTTCAAAAAAGAAGTAGAAGCACTTGTTGCAACAGGATTGAAAAAAGATGAAGCTATTTTCAATATTTTAAGAGAATACATCAAACAATCTAAAAGCATTATGTTTGAAGGTGATGGTTATTCAGACGATTGGGCAAAAGAAGCTAAAAAAAGAGGATTAAATAATCTTAGAACTACACCAGAAGCTTTGAAAACTGAGCTAGATAAGAAATTTGTAGATTTATATGAAGAATTAGAAATCTTCACACACAGAGAAGTAGAAGCAAGAAACGAAATTAAATTAGAAAAATATTCTACCGTAATAGATATTGAAGCGAGAGTTTTGGCAGATATTGCAAGAAATCACATCATACCTTCTGCTTTAAATTATCAAAATAGATTGATAGAAAATGTGAAAGGATTGAAAGATATTTTCCCAGATGCTGAATTCAAAAAATTAGCAAAAGAGCAAATGAGTTTAATTACCAATATTTCTGGAAATGTATCTACAATAAAATTGGGTGTAGAAGCACTACTTGAAGCTAAGAAAAAAGCTAAAGACCTACAAGAAAGTCAAAAACAAGCAGAATCTTATTGTAATGATGTGATTCCATTATTCGATAATATCAGAGAAGCTGCAGATGATCTAGAAATGATGGTAGATGATGAACTTTGGCCATTAACGAAATACAGAGAAATGTTATTTACAAGATAAAAAATCAAAGTAAAAAATTAAAATAAAAGTAGAACTCTCAGAAATATTTCTGAGAGTTTTTTTATGTAATAATTTAAAAATAACTATTCGTTTTGTAGACCAAAGCTTGATTTTTTTTCACGAATAATTTATCATTTTTTTTTTGCTAAAAATCATGAATAAACCTGACTTAAATATTGAATATTTGTGTATTCATGGCAAAAAATATTTAGTACAAGTTACAGAAGGTTATATAATACCAATTATGAATATAAAATAGTTTGTATTATCATTAAGGCATTAAGATTCATTAAGGCTTAATTTACTTAATGCCTCCTATGTTTGCAAAGTTATTGTTTTGTTGAATAAAAGTCAATAAT
>CAXYUO010000187.1:0-5288 GCA_964292185.1 uncultured Frigoriflavimonas sp. | reverse complement strand
AAGGATCGACAAAGATTTTTAACAAACTTTAACAAAACTTTCGGACGGCAGTGAAATCAAGTAATACCTTTTTGCTAATTTAAATTTTTATCTTTGTAACACAATATAAACTATGATATTATCCATGACAGGTTTCGGTAGAAGCGAAGGTTTTTTTGAAGGAAAAAAAATTTCTATCGATCTTAAATCCCTGAATAGCAAATCTTTAGATTTCAATATAAAAATCCCACATCGATACAAAGAAAAAGAATTTGAAATACGTAAACTCTTCAATGAAAGCGTGATGCGTGGCAAAATAGATTGCTACATCAATATAGAAAATGTAGAAAATAGCAACAAAATTGTTATTAATAAAGACATTGTATCCGAATATATCGAGCAATTGAAAGCCATTTCTACGGAAAAATCTGAAATAGAATTTCTGAAAATAGCCATGAATTTACCCGATGCAATTTCTGCAAAAACAGATGATTTGAATGATGAAGAATGGAAAACAGTACAACTTTTACTGAATGAAGCTTTAGAAAAATTTACAGAATTTAGAACTGCTGCAGGCAATATTCTACTAGAAGAATTGCAAAGAAATATAGAAAGTATCGAAAATAATTTAGAAGAAGTTTTGCAATATGAAGACGTAAGATTAGACGCTGTAAAAGAACGTTACCGTAATACTTTAAAAGAATTCGACAACATTGACGAAACCAGATTCTACCAAGAAATGGCGTATTATGCAGAAAAATTGGATATTGCAGAGGAAAAAGTGCGATTGGCTCAACATCTAAAATACTATAAAGAAGTAATGCAAAATGAAACTTTGAATGGTAAAAAACTCGGTTTCATATCCCAAGAAATCGGTAGAGAAATCAATACTTTAGGATCAAAAGCCAATCATGCCGAAATTCAAAAATTGGTGGTTATGATGAAAGACGATTTGGAAAAAATAAAAGAGCAAACTTTGAACGTTTTGTAAAAAAGGAGAAGAAAATAGACGGATAGATAATAGATTGGAGAAAATTATGTAAAAAATATTTTCAGCCTAATGTGAACTTTTGTTCCCTTCATCATCATTTAAGTTAATGTAACTAATGTGTTAAAAAAAATATCAAATAAAATGGAAAAAGTAATCATATTTTCTGCACCTTCCGGAAGCGGAAAATCTACATTAGTTGCACATGCAATGCAAAATTTTGAAAATTTAGCGTTTTCTATATCTTGCACAACCAGAAATCTACGAGGCGAAGAAATTGATGGCAAAGATTATCATTTCATCAGCATAGAAAAATTTAAAAAAAATATTGAAAAAGACCTTTTTGTAGAATTTGAAGAAGTTTATCCAGATAAATTCTATGGAACTTTAAAATCTGAAGTAGAAAATAATTGGAAAAATAATAAAATCGTTATCTTTGATGTAGATGTGAAAGGAGGTGTTGCTTTAAAAAAATATTTCGGAGAAAAAGCACTTTCTATTTTCATAAAACCGCCTTCTGTAGAAGAATTGGAACGAAGATTGTTGAGTAGAAATACAGATGATGCAGCAGCAATTAAAACAAGATTAGCAAAAGTTGAAGAAGAATTGACCTACCAAAATCAATTTGATATTATCGTAATTAACGATGATATAGAAAAAGCCAAGAAAGAAATTATATCAATTATTAGAAATTTCTCTTCATAAAAAATAAAACCATGAGCAAAGAAAATACAAATATGAATTTACCCGTAAAAGATTTTTCAAATATCGAAAAAATAGCAATTCCACAAGGTGAAGAATTGGTGAAAGAAATTTTAAAATTAAAAAAAGAGAAAAACGCAGTAATTCTTGCCCATTATTATCAAACTGCAGACATACAAGATATTGCAGATTTTTTGGGTGATAGTCTTCAATTAGCACGACAAGCAAAAGATACAGATGCAGATATGATCGTATTTTGCGGTGTACATTTCATGGCAGAAGCTGCAAAAATTCTGAACCCTACCAAAAAAGTAGTTTTACCAGATTTGAAAGCCGGTTGTTCTCTTGCAGATGGTTGTAGCGGAGAAGGTTTGCGAGAAATGAGAGCAAAACATCCGAACGCACTTATCGCAACTTACATCAATTGTAATGCAGAAACCAAGGCAGAATCCGACATTATTGTAACCAGTTCTAATGCCGAAGTTATCATAGAATCTTTGCCAAAAGATCGACCGATTATCTTCGCTCCAGATAAAAATTTAGGGAAATATCTTGCCAAAAAAACAGGTAGAGATATGATTTTGTGGGATGGAGCTTGCATCGTTCACGAAGCTTTTTCTATGGAAAGAATTGCCAAACAATTGGCAGAAAATCCTGATGCAAAACTCATCGCTCATCCAGAATCCGAAACTCCGGTTCTAGATTTGGCACAATTCATCGGTTCCACTTCTGCACTTCTCAATTATGTAGAAAAAGACGATTGTCAGAAATTTATCGTGGCTACAGAAGAAGGAATTTTGCACGAAATGAAAAAACGTGCTCCACACAAAGAACTAATTCCCGCTTTGGTTTTTGATGAATCATGCAATTGCTCCGAATGTTTTTATATGAAAATGAACACCATGGAAAAGCTGTATTTGTGCATGAAATACGAACTTCCAGAAATTACAATGGACGAAGAATTGCGATTGAAAGCATTGAAACCGATAGAAGCGATGTTGGAAATGAGTAAATCAATTAAATAAAATTTTCCAAATGTCAGATTTTTATAAAATATTAATTATTGAGAATTCAGATTACGATTTATCGAAGCTGGACTTTGCTTTTATAAATTTTTCACTTGTTGACATAGAGAATGAAACTTTTAAAAATCACATTGAACAAATTTCCAGAGAAAATATTGATGACTTTAATTTTATATATAATTTGTTACGCGAAAAAAAAAGCATTTATCCTAAATATGCTATTATAAATAATGATATAAAATCGAGCATTGAAAACTTTAAAATCAATAAAAATAGTTCTGAAGATATTTATAAATTTTTATTAATAATCAATTCTTCTCTCCAAATAAATCATCAAATTTTATATGATTTAAGCGAGGATCAAAACAAGCTAATTGGAATACAAAATTTAGCAGTTCATTGCACTGAAAAAGAATTTTTAATTGACGGACAATTAGATTCGATAAATCGGTTTGCTAAAAAATATTTTAATATTAAAAACAATAAATTAATCAAAAACATTAGTGAAAATTATTACAACAGTTTTCTTACAAATCAAAAGAACTTTCAGTACCTTTCACTTTATACTTGTTTAGAAAACTTAATATCTGGAACTTTTGAATTATCTTACCGTTTGCAAAGAACCTGTGCTATTTTAAGTTCTGATAATGTGATAGAAAAAGAACAAATATTTAAAAATGTAAAAAAACTAAGAGAATTTAGAAATGACATGGTACATGGTGGAAGTTTTAAAGAAAATAATTTAAGTATAAATCTTAATTACTTAAGAAATTTAATTTCTGTTCTTATAATTAGACTAACTTTTATAGATAATGATTTTTTTTTAAAAACGAAATTTGATACGAGCGAAATCGACAAATGGATAACCTCCATAGGTTTCTCTGAAGAATTAATTATTTATAAAGAAAATCTTTTAGACGAAAATTTTTTGAATATTTGTAGAAAAAAAATCATTTATATTGAGTTAAAATGACCTCAAAAATCCTCATAGAAAACCTAAATATTTTCGCTTTTCACGGCGTTCTTCCAGAAGAAAAAATTCTGGGAACTAATTATATTCTCAATGTAGAAATACACGCAGATTTACAAAAAGCTTCAGAATCAGACGATTTGAAAGACACCATCAATTATGCAGAAATCAACGATATTTTGCATGCAGAAATGGCAATTCCATCTCAACTTTTGGAACATGTAATCGGAAGAATTATTTCAAAAATTAAAAATTCATTCCCTCAAATATCTTTTATTAAAGTAAAGCTCACCAAAACAAATCCACCAATGAAAGGCGAAATGCATGGTGTAAGTGTAGAAATTGAAAGCGAATTTTAATTTTACTTCAACAAATCCAAAAACTCTTGCTCATCTAAAATAGTAATTGTTTCAATTGCCTGTGCTTTTTTCAATTTGCTTCCGGCTTTTTCGCCAACTACCAGATAATTCAAGTTTTTAGAAACTGCGGAAATGTTTTTTCCACCGTTTTTTTCTACCATTTCTTCCGCTTCTGCTCTAGAAAACAATACTAATCTTCCTGTGAACAAAAAAGTTTTCTCAATAAATTTTTCCACATTATAAACTATCTTTGGCTTATCAAGAAAGTCTCTTGGTTCAGGAATTGTTCGAATTCTTTTTCTTGTACTTGCGTGATACTCAAATGCATTATTAATTAAATTACAAAATAAATTACCACAGACTAAAGCATCGTCTAAAGCATTGTGGTAATTAACTTGATTTATTTTAAAGTATTCAGCAACAGTTGAAAGTTTATAATTATTTAATTTGATAGTTGCTCTCGAAATGGATAAAGTGCAATATGTTTTATAAATTGGCGATGCAATTCCATAATGCAATAAAGTCTTATCAAGTATTGAAATGTCGGTTGAAGCATTATGAGCTACTAAATATTTATTTTCAAAAAATTTTGAAATTTCTTTCCAAACCTCATCAAATTCTCCTTCATTTTCAACATCTTCTAGATATAATCCATTAATTCTTGAACTAATGGAGCTAAATTTTAAATCTATTGGCTTTATTAGAGAATAGTATTCATGTACTGGTTTTCCATTAATAAATTCAACTATTCCAATCGAACAAGGAATGTGTCCGTAAGAAGTTTCGAAATCAAATGCTACAAAATCTTCAATCATTCTAAAATTAATTATTGATTAAATTTAAAAATTCTTTTTCAGTTAATATTATAACTGTTCCTAAATCTTCTGCTTTTTTCAATTTACTTCCAGCATTATCACCCGCAATGAGATAATTTAAATTTTTACTAACACCAGAAACATTTTTACCACCATTTTTTTCCACTAAATTTTGAGCAAAATCTCTGTTAAATTCAATAAGAGAACCTGTAAAAAGAAAGGTTTTGCCTGCTAAAAGGTTAGATGTTGGTTTTTCTTTATTATTCAATTTAAATCGTAATCCTTCAACTTTTAATTTATTAATTATTGACTTATTTTTTTCTTTTGAGAAAAATTCCACAACACTTTCAGCAATCTTTTCCCCAACATCATTGACCTGTGCTATTTCTAACAACGAAGCGTGAATTAAATTGTCTATATTTTCAAAATGTTGTGCGAGTTTTTTTGCAG
>CAXYUO010000186.1:0-5360 GCA_964292185.1 uncultured Frigoriflavimonas sp. | reverse complement strand
GAATCGGGAAAAGCTACCGAAGGTTTAGTTCAACAGCGGTTACAAGAAATGGCGAGAAATGTGCTAAATTGATGTATTTCTTTCGCAAGAAATACTATCTTAGTGGAAAATTAAGCGGTCACGAAGTTCGCCACTTCTTGAAGCCGCAAAACGTTGGTAGCAATTTAAACGCAACATTTCGAATTCATTCATTAGAAATTTGTAATTTTGATTAAAATATAAAGTTATGACAGATAATAGAAAAGAGTTTGATGCCTTTTTAAAAAAAGAAGAAGAAAAAAAGAAACCTCTAATAGACTGGAGTGCTAGAAAATTGGAATGGTTAACATACATAGACAAACTTTATAGTGATGTAAATGAATGGCTAAAAGACTATATTAAAACAGGGCAGGTTAAATTACAGTACAATGACTATGAAATTTACGAAGAAGCTTTGGGTAAATATACAACCAAAGAATTAAAAATTTATATTGGTAATCACGTAGCTAATTTAACACCAATTGGAACCGTTTTAATAGGAACTAAAGGAAGAGTAGACCTTTCAGGAACATCTGGAAGCAAAAAATTCATACTAACAGACAAAGATTCTACAAAACCTAATATTACTTTTAGAGTTGTATTGTCGGATGAAGAAGAAAGAAAATACGAAGAAAAACAAAAACTTATTCCTAAAAAGGAAATTGAATGGGTTTGGAAAATTTCATCAAATCCACCAACTATTACTTATACAGAACTAAATGAAGATACATTTTATGACTCTTTAATAAAAGTTATTAATGGCTAATCGTATCCTTTCTAAATCAAATCAACAATTAAATTTTGAAGAAATTGCTGAAATTTATAATTATAGAGAAAATTCTCTAAAATTATATTTCAGCGAAAATAATGTTGACTATTTTGAATTATTTGTTGGTTTTACTAGTGAAGAAGTTGGCGAAGAATTGAAGTATCAAATTTCAGAAGCTGAAAAAGATGCGTGTTTAAATTTGCTTGCATCAATTGAAGCTTTATTTAGATTAGATTATGCGATAAGATGTGAAGAAAAAGACAAAACAGAAATATCTCGAAAGTTTAGACAATTATTTTCAGAATACGAATTTAGAATTCCCCTAGAAGAAATTATTTTTGAAGAATGGAAAGAATCTGGACTTATAAAAACATCAACTATTAGTGATTTAAAAGGTGCTTTTAAATACAGACATTGGCTTGCACACGGTCGCTATTGGACATTAAAAGCTGGAAGGCAAAAGTTTGATTTTTACGATTTATATAATTTAGCATTAGAAGTGAATGTGTTTCCTTTAAAAAAGTATAAATAAATAAATAAACTGCCACCAATAACTAAGCTTTCGTTTTGTCTGCAAGACAAGAAATGAATTGAAAATCACAGAGACTTTTAAAAAAATAATAAATACGATGTAAAGCCCGTTGAACGGAACCTTCGGTAGCTTTTTCTCCCCAATTGGTAACCTTATGGAGTTATCGTTTTTAGAATTTAGATACACAAAGCAGTTTTTTAGAAGAACTGCTTTTTTTTTGGGAACTGATGTGAGATTTTTTGAAGCTAGTACAAGCTTTTTCTTACATTTTAAACATAAATCTATTCGTCACAATTTTATTTCGTTACTTTTGACATTCATTTATAAATTCCAAAAAAACAATGTCGAAAGAGCAAAAAACTACCGAAAAAATTAGACTTCATTCCAGAAATAAAAATAGAGAAAGGTACGATTTAGATGCTTTAATCGCTTCTTTACCAGAATTGAAAGAGCATATAAAACCTAATAAATACGGTGATAAATCTGTTAACTTTGCAAATCCTATCGCTGTAAAACTTCTAAACAAAGCTTTATTAAAATATTATTACGGCATCAATCATTGGGATTTTCCTGATGAAAATCTTTGTCCGCCAATTCCTGGAAGAGCAGATTATTTGCATTATGCTGCAGATTTACTGATGGAAAGCAATTACGGACCAATTCCTCAAAATAATGAAATATTTTGTTTGGATATTGGAGTTGGTGCAACATGTATTTATCCGTTAATTGGTGTTTCAGAATACGATTGGAATTTTATTGGCACAGACACAAATGCAGATTCCATAGTAATTGCAAAGAATATTGTTGAAGAAAATAAACTTCAAAATAAAATAGAATTAAGAATACAAAATAGCCAAAATTCTATTTTTGAAGGTATATTGAGCAAAGATGAAATGATAGATATCACAATTTGCAACCCACCTTTTCATTCTTCAAAAGATGAAGCAGTACAAAATTCTCAAAGAAAAGTTCAAAATCTTACTGGCAATAAAACTGATGAAGTCACTTTAAACTTTTCAGGAATTAATGATGAATTAATTTATGAAGGTGGCGAGCAAAATTTCATAAAAAACATGATTAAAGATAGTGTGAAGTTTTCTAAAAATTGCTTTTGGTTTACAACTTTAGTTAGCAAAAAATCTAGTCTAAATAGTATTTATAGAGAATTAGATTATTATGAAACAAGCAGCATAAAAACGATTCCGATGGGAACAGGAAACAAAACTAGCAGAATAGTAGCTTGGACTTTCCTATCTAAATTTGAACAAAAACAATGGCGAGAAAAAAGATGGAGAAAAGAAAATGATGAAAAAAATTAATGTATACCCGTAATTTATAATAATTACAGAATCTCCGTAAACTTTGCTAAATGAAATGCCTTTGCGAGCTTCAAAGGAAGATAAATAAAAAAAATCTTTGCGAACACTGCGTTCAAAATTTTATTATGACAAACAACGGACATACGTAAAAAATTAGAATACAATTTAAAATTTAAGATAATATTTAAGTTCAATTTTGATTTTTATTCATCTTCATCCATTTTGTAGAAGTTTTTATTTGCTTTAAATCCTACAATTTTCTACAAATTCCATTAAATTTAAAATGCATAATTTTGCACCCCGAAATAATGAGGCTTAATATATAACTTATGAAAAGAATTGGCGAACACAGAAAACTTCTAGGAGTAGAAAAAACTGCAACTTTAAAAGACCTAAAAGTCATCTATAGAAATACGATGAAAGAATCTCATCCAGATAAATTTGTGAATGATGAAGCAGGAAAACTAGAAGCTGAAGAAAAAAGCAAAACTGTAATAGAAGCCTATCATTTTTTAGTGAGCATCAATCCTGAAACTCAAGAAAAATACAAAGAAGAATACACAGAAACGATTGCAAAATCTAATGTTCAAGATTTCTATCATGAAAAACAAATTCTAAAAATTCAACATTTGAATGGCAAAATGTTCGAATACATCGGTGTTCCAAGAAATACATATATCAAAATGGTGAATGCAGATTCTCCAAGTCGTTTTGCAAGACGCCACATCTATGGAAAATTTATTTATAGAAAAAATGGCGAAGCCATGGAAGATTAGATTTTATTTTTCTTAAATTTATTGAAAATTAAAATGTGAAATCGTCAATATACTTTTGGTAACAAAAAACTATTGAAGAAAGGCGAAAACATTTTTCCATTAAAAAAATAAATATCTACATATGAAATTAGGAGCGTGTTCAATTAGTCTTTCCGTAAAAGACATTCACAAATCCAAAGAATTTTACGAGAAACTAGGTTTCACTTTCAAAGGTGGAAACATCGATCAAAATTGGATTGTCCTTAAAAATGAAAATGCTGTAGTCGGTCTTTTTCAAGGTATGTTTGAAGGTAATATTCTTACTTTCAATCCTGGTTGGAACGGAAATGCAGAAAATATTGAAGAATTTGATGATGTAAGAAACATTCAAAATCATCTAAAAAAATTGGGTATAAACCTAACTACAGAAGCAGATGAAAATACTTCTGGACCTGCACATATTACACTTGTAGATCCAGATGGAAACAATATTTTGATTGATCAACATAGGTAATTTTAGAATTAAAAATTAAGAAAGATTCATTAATATTTTTAATTAATAATTTATACTTCTTCACAAAAAATTCAATACAATATTTACAATATGGATTTAAAATATTTGGTAAGAGAACCAGAAAATATTACTGCTTTTACTCCACTTTTGGTACTTCTACATGGTTATGGCAGCAATGAAGAAGATCTTTTTTCATTTTTACCAACTTTGCCAAAAGATTGGTTGGTTGTAAGTTTTCGAGCTCCTGGAAATACTCCGTATGAAGGTTTTTCTTGGTATGATATAGATCTTGCAGATGAAGAAAACCGCGTAAATGTGGAACAAGCAGAAGAATCTTTGGAAATAATTCTAGAAAATATTTTGCGAGTAAGCAATCATTATCAACTCACCAATAATCCTACACATCTTTGCGGTTTCAGTCAAGGTGGAATTTTGGGTTATGCTTTGGCATTGAAAAACCCAGATTTATTTACAAAAGTTGCTTGCATGAGCAGTTATCCAGAAATGAAATTATTAGAAAACATTTCTAAAGATAAAAAGAAGCTAGAAACTTTACGATTTTTCATTTCTCATGGTTCAGAAGATGCTGTAATTCCTTTAGAATGGGGCAGAAAAGCAGCAGATTATTTGTACGAAATAGGCTGTTATTTTTCTTTCCGAGAATATGTGAGCGGACATGGTGTAAATCAAAAAAACTATCTGGATTTGATGGATTTTTTTAGTAAATAAAATTTCAATTCAAACTTCAGACTTCCGACTTCCAACTTAAAACACTCTATTTATCAAATTTATTTGGGTGAATTTCTTTAATTTCCAAAATACTATCCATCACTTTTTTTTCTAAATTTTGTTGATAGATTTCCAATTTTTTCGAGATTTCATCGTCTGAAATTCCTGAAATTTTTGCGGCTAAAATTCCAGCATTTGTACCACCATTCAATGCTACAGTTGCAACAGGAATTCCTGATGGCATTTGCAAAATTGATAGAATAGAATCCCAACCATCTATAGAATTGCTGGATAAAATGGGAACACCAATTACCGGAATTGTTGTGCAACTCGCAACCATTCCTGGTAAATGTGCAGCTCCACCTGCTCCAGCTATTATCACTTTCACACCTCTGTTTTTCGCTGTTTTGGCAAATTCAAACATTCTTTCTGGCGTTCTATGTGCAGAAATTACGGTAAGTTCATAATCTATTTCTAGAGATTTTAGAAAATCTGCGGCTTGCTCCATGATTGGCAAATCGCTTTTACTGCCCATTATTATTGAAATCATATCGAAAATATTTTATTTTAAATGTAATGCATCTAAATCTGACATTACAATATAGGAACAAATTTAGTGAAAATAGAGAAGAAAGTAACTATTTTGAATTTCTGATACAAATGTTGGAATCTTAGAGCTTGTTTAAATTTTTTATAAAAATAATTTTAACCACAAAAGGAACAA
>CAXYUO010000185.1:0-5393 GCA_964292185.1 uncultured Frigoriflavimonas sp. | reverse complement strand
AAAATAAATTGGTACTTAGCTTTTTCCTTAATATTTTTAATTTGTTTTTTTAAATATTCAGAGTTTTGTATACTTTCTTGAAATCCTTTTATTTCTTGATCTCTTGCAATGTACCACACAAATTGTTTACCAGGTCTTTCGTCTCCACCTGTATTATAACTTAAGTCTAAAATTACAGTTTCGATTTTATCTTGCTGAACTTTTGAGAAAAATTCACTTAAAAATAAACCAAAACTTTTTGCATCTTTATTCTGAGACCTCAAATATGCCATTGCGATTGGTCTTGTAATAAAATTGGTATAATTTCCAATTCCATCTTTCAAACTAACCATATCCAAAGAAGTATTCATTTGTAGGTAAGCAAATCTTTTTTCAGGATCAAAATAATTATAGAAACCGTTGTTTTGTTTTAAAGTAAATCTATATTTTGGTTGCGCAGTTACCAATTTAAAATAATCAGATTTAGACGTAGCTTGCAATGTGAAAATATTTTTTTTCCCATCTTTATTTTCACTTACAATATTCAAAGTTTTGTTTTTATTGGAAAAGCCAAGAGCTTCCCAATAACTTGGATAATAAAAATGAGATAATGCATACAGAAATTTCCAATCATCATTTTCTCCACTTTCAAAACTTCTGATGCTATCTTCTATTTGCGAAATTGGAAAATTATTGATAGATACAATTTTACTTCCTATAACCATAGAATCTACACTTCTATTGGTATTTGCGATTATCCAGTTATCTTTTTCTTTCAATAGGTAGAACTGGAAAAATTCTTTGTCATATTTTTTAAAATCTAAATTGTAATTGGAATGCCCATCTTCTAACAATGAAATAAATTTTTTCAATTCTATATCAAACTCTTTTTCGTTTGAAATGTTTGATGATTTTTTAATAAATTCATTTGCTCGTTGTTTAAAATCTGGAATTTTTTCAAAAATTCTTGGATACGCAGTTTCTATAACGTGAGATAAATAAACAGCATCTTTCCCATAATCGTTGAGTTTATTAAAATCTGCAGGTTTTTGATATTCAAGTTTTGGAGTTTTAGTAATTAATTGATATATCTTTTGTTGAGAGCAAGAAACTATTAAAAGTAATATGAATATTGAAAATATTTTTTTCATGGTGTTGATTTTTTTGACTTCGTAAAATTCGAGTATTTATTTTTATTATCAATGTTAAATAATTATAATTAATCTTTTTGAAAATATAAATTCAATAAAATTCTAACAATTCCCCCAATATTTTCTTAAATTTGTGAACCTTTTAAATAAAATAGTAACAATGGTAAATTCTACGGAGAAAATCCTAATCACAGGTGCTTTAGGACAAATAGGAACGGAACTGACGAATAAATTGGTAGAAATTCACGGTGCAGAAAACGTGATTGCATCAGGATTAGATCGTTGGGACAAAAACCTTACTTCTGCAGGATTCTACGAAAGAATGGATGTTACAAACACGCAATTGGTGAAACAAATCATCAAAGATTATGAAATAACTACGGTTTATCATTTGGCTTCTTTGCTTTCCGGAACTTCAGAAAGACAACCTATTTTCGCTTGGAAATTGAATGTAGAACCCTTGTTAGAGTTTTTGGAGATGGCGAAAGAAGGATTGATTCAAAAATTATTTTGGCCAAGTTCTATTGCTGTTTTTGGGAAAGGTATTCCGAAACAAAATGTAGGTCAAGATGTACTATTAAACCCAACTACTGTTTATGGATTTTCTAAAATGGCGGGAGAAAAATGGTGCGAATATTACCATGAAAAATTTGGTGTAGATGTAAGAAGTATCCGTTATCCAGGATTAATTTCCTATAAAACTGAAGCTGGAGGTGGAACTACAGATTATGCGGTAGAAATTTTCTATGAAGCTTTGGAAGAAGGAAAATACACCAGTTTTATTTCAGAAAATACAGCAATGCCAATGTTGTATATGGAAGATGCCATTAATGCAACTCTACAATTAATGGATGCTCCGAAAGAAAATATTTCGGTGAGAACATCTTATAATTTAGGTGGAATGAGTTTTACACCAAAAGAAATTGCAGAAGAAATTCAAAAAGAAATTCCAGATTTTACTGTGAAATATGAGCCAGATTTTCGTCAGCAAATTGCAGATTCTTGGCCAGCTTCTATTGATGATTCTAAAGCAAAAGAAGACTGGAATTTGAATTATAGCTTTGGCATCGAAGAAATGAGCAAAGATATGCTGAAGAATTTAAGGGTGAAATTAAATAAGTAAAAAGGTAAAAGGTAAAAGTAAAAAGTAATTATTAAAACTTCAGACTTCTGACCCTTATAAACTATCCCAAAGTAAATACCGTAATTTCGGGTTTTATACCGACTCTTCCTGGATAAGCAAGAACACCAAATCCTCTGTTTACATAGAGCATTTTGCCTTCGCTTTCATATAAATCTGCCCATTTTTTGTATTTAAATTGTACAGGAGACCATTTTATATTTTTTAAATCAAGACCAAACTGCATTCCGTGAGTATGTCCGGAAAGTGTAAGATGTACGTTGCTTGGATGTTTTTTCACAATTCTATCAAAATGAGTTGGATCATGGCTCATCAAAATTTTTGCAGCATCAGTAGGAATTCCTGCGGAAGCTTTATCTAAATCTCCGAATTGCGGAAATGGTTTTTCTCCCCAATTTTCTACGCCTAAAATATAGAGTTTTTCCCCATTTTTTTCAATGAATCTATGTTCATTTCTTAGCATTTCGAAGCCTGCTTCTTTTTGATATTTAATTAAATTCGGAATGTTTTGCGCTTTTTCTTCTTTAGAATTCCAATCTGCATAATCTCCATAATCATGATTTCCTAAAATGGATAGTTTTCCATCTGGAGCTTTTATAGAAGAGAATAATTTAATAAAAGGTTGAAATTCTTCTGCAAAATTATTCACCATATCACCTGTGAATAGTACTAAATCTGGCTTTTGTTCATTAATTAAATCTATTGCTCCTTGTAATTTTTCTGGATGAAAAAAACTTCCACTGTGAACATCAGAAATTTGTACAATTTTATATCCTTTGAAACTTTCTGGTAAATTTGGGATTTTTATTTTCAATTGTCTTGCAAAGTGTCTGTACTTCCCGAAAACAATACCATCTACTATTAAAGCAGAAAAAACGCCTGCTAAACCAAAGCCAAGAACACTCAAAAATTTTCTTCGCTCAGGAAAATGATTTTCAGATGTAGAAAAATAGGTAAATATATAGCTGAAAACCCTTCCAATATCATCAATAATTAAAAATAATAGGATTAATATTTTTGGAATAATAAAAATTAATAGAATAGAAGCAAGAAGCTGAACGTTATGATGATCTCTATCTGCTCTAGAAATATGTAGAATTTCATACAAAATAAAACCATAAACACCAATAGTTATTACCCAATACAGAATTTTGGATATAATATTAACTGAAATAGTTTTGAAAGCTTGATAGACATATAATTCTAAAAAAAATAGAATACCAATGAATACAATAAGAGTTTTCTGCATTATAATTAAAAATAAAGCATTTAAAAATTGAAAATAAATATTGAAAAAAGTATTATGGCATTTTGTAAATAATGCAATTGATATTCATGCCTGCACCAACAGAAGCGAAAACTAAATTTCCATTTTCAGCAAATTTTTGATTTTCCATTTTTCCTTTTCGGATAAGGTCGAACATTGTAGGAATAGTAGCTACAGAAGAGTTTCCAAATTCTTGAATGGTCATAGGTGCAATAGAATGATCGTAATCTTTGATGTCGTATAACTTGTAAAGTCTATCTATCATTGCATAATCCATCTTTGCATTGGCTTGATGAATTAATATTTTGTCAATATCATTTATAGAAAGATTTGCCATTTCTATGGTTTCTTTTATGGTAATAGGAACATTTTTCAGTGCGTATTCATAGATTTTTCTACCAACCATGGTAATATAAATAGGATTTTGATCAGCGTCTTTGTTTAAAGAAGGAGAATTTACAAGATAATCTAGTTCTACAGCATTATCGCAAATAGTATTGTGAGCAATAACTCCAACATCTTCTTTATTTGTAGCTTTTACAACAACTGCACCTGCTCCATCAGCAAAAATCATACTGTTTCTGTCGTGTTTGTCGGTTATTCTGCTTAGAGTTTCAGAACCTACTACCAAAATCATTTTTGCAGGGCCAGCTTTTATCAGGTGCTCTGCTAAAATAAGAGCTTCTACCCAACCAGGACAACCGAAAATCATATCATAAGTGATGCATTTTCTGTTTGTAATTCCTAATTTATTTTTAACTCTAGCTGCCATATTTGGCATATAATTAGCGTAGCCATTTTTGCCAACATCACCAAAATTACTAGCATAAATAATATAGTCAAACTCCTCTTGATTTACGCCTGCATCTTCTATCGCTTCTTTTGCAGCAACTAAACCGATATCAGAATTCATTTCATGATCTTCTATGTATCTTCGGTTTTCAATTTCTGTAATTTCTACAAATTTTTGAATAATTTCTTCATTTGGTCTGGTTATTTTTTCTCCTTCGTCTGTATAAAATTCAGAATTCATGAAGTGTTCTCTTCCTATTTTTTGGCTTGGGATACAACTTCCAGATCCTATAATGATTGTATTTGGCATATTTGTAATATATTTAATAGTTTACAAAGTTAATAATTTAATTCTATAAAGATAAAATTAAAAATATTACTAAATTTGCAGAATATTAAAATTAATGAAGAAAATTTCTCCATCTATAAAAGGATTACTCATTTCACTCGCTGTATGTTTCTTAGCATTTGGAATATATTTTCAATTTTTAGCAAAGAAAAATGAGTATTTAGTAGATAATCCTACCAATAATCTATATTATTTTAAAATAAATAAAGGAGATCAAAAAACCATTGCAGCAGGACAATCTGTGAAAATAGATCTACAAAAAGGTAAAAACGAGATACAAGTATTTAATCAAAATAAAGAATTGCTTTATGATTCTGCATTTAATGTAAAAAAATTGAGAGGACTTTTGAATATCGCTCAGCAAGATTATTTTGTACATACTCAATATTATGGCTATAATATTAGTAAAGATTCCTTACTTTTGGCACTTGATAAAACAAAAATAGACGAAAAACTTTATCTTGGAGCTCCAAAAAAGTTAAATAAATTATACACGGAAGATTTTTATTATAATATTAATGAAGATTATGATGGAGTTGTAAAAAATATACAAAAAGTAGAATCTCGATCAAAAATATTTAGAAAACAAGATTTTTTAAATTATTACGATATGTATTATCCAAATAAAAAATAAATTTGAAACAAGTAGTAACACCATATAATACAGAAGCTAGCAAGAAAGAGCAAGTTGAAGAAATGTTTGACAACATTGCA
>CAXYUO010000184.1:0-5422 GCA_964292185.1 uncultured Frigoriflavimonas sp. | reverse complement strand
TTAAAGTAACACCTCAAGAATTAGGAAGGTTAGTAGAACAAGCTGTTGATGAAGTTGATTTAGAATCTTATAGAAGTAATGTAAATAATGCTCAAACTACCAAAACAAAGCCTTTAAATACGACAAATGTTATTAAAACAGATAAAAATGTAGATAATAAATATGATGATTTGCAAAATCAAATCAATGATTTAAAGAAAAAATTAGAAGAAAAATCTAATATTAAAACTAAAAAAGATCTAAAATCTACAGAAATAAAAACTGCAGAAAAGATTGAAGTTTCACCAATAAAATAATAAATATGAAAATCATTAAAAATATTTTGATTGCAACATTTCTAGTTTTATTTAATTTCTATTTTGCACAAAAAAGTGAAGCAAATACGAACAAAACTGGTGAAATTGAAATGACTCTATCAGAATTAAATTCTTTACTTAATACGATAAAAGAAAAAAGAAAACAAAGGATTCTTGCCATTATTAATACTACTTCGAGTACTACAAATACTACTACAAGTACTATAAAACCTGCAAATAAAGTAGCGCAAAAAAGCACTACTTATGATAATACTAATAATGATCGACTAGATGAAATTGAAAATAAATTAAATTTTTTAATAAACTCTAAAGATAAAAGTAATAATCAAGAGCCGATTTATAATCACACCACAAAATATTACGAATCTGTTAAAAATGCTTTGCCAATGGTAGAAAGTACAGTTGCTATTATACAACGCCAAAACCAAGCAAAACAATTGGAAATTTTACAAAATAAAATGGATTCTCTTAAAATGAAATTCTTTAATCAAGAAATTCCTGTGGATTATAAATCTCAAATAGACGAATTAAATTTGAAAATTGCAGAATTAAAAAAAGAACCAGAAATACAAGTAAATACTATAGCTGCAAACTCGGAAATAGAAAAATTGGTAGTAGAATATAGTGGTTTCACTTTGAAATATTTTTTCTTGAATAATTCTTCCCAATTTTTTGATAATCCAACTGTAGATATTAAACAAATTTCTAGTTTGATAGCTTCTAGTCCATATTTGAATGTGCAATTAAAGGGATATGCAAGCACAACAGGAAATCCTGCATACAATGTTCAGCTTTCTAAAAAAAGGTCTGAAACCATCAAAACAGAATTAATAAAAAATGGTGTTCCACAAAATAAAATTGAAATTTTACCTTTAGGCGAAGATTTAAAAGCAACTTCAGAAGAATCTGCAAGAAGAGTAGAGTTGAGTATTTTAGTAAAAAGAAACGAATAATTTATTTTAAAATAAATTCAATTAAAATTAAAAAAAAGGCTTAGAATAATATTTTCTAAGCCTTTTTTTATAATAAATCTATTATAAATATTTTTACAATTCTGTAATAATGTAATCTTTATATTTATTTTTATCAAAAGTAAACATATCTGCACTTAGAGTTTGGTTTTCTTTGTATTCTTTCACGGCAATTACAGATACATCTTTGTTGTTTCCGTGTTGTTCCATTTTTATCATTTGCTTATTTGTAGCATCTATAAAAAGATATACATAATCCAAACCATTATTTTTCACAGGTGTTAATTTTATTAAATCTGTATTCACACCATTCACTTTCATTTTTTTCACATAAGATACGTTGAAATCTTTTCTGTACGAAGTAAGATAATTAATTGGGGAAAACATTGCATCGCTGCTATTTGGTTTTGCGATGGTAATTTCCATATCTTCTTCGCTAATATTGTAGATTTTAGAACCATCAAAAATCTGTTCTGTACCCATTATTTTCAATTTGTATTTATCTCCGGCAGAATAATAAATACCTGGTTCTGTTTTAGTTACAACTCCTTTTGTACCAGAACCAAAAGAAAACTTGAAATAAGAATTCTTTTTAGAATTATAATTTGCAGTTACAGCATCTATAATGTCTTTAGATTTTTTGTCGATTTTTTGAGCTTGAACAAAAGAAATAGAACCTATTATCAATGAACTAAGAATTATTTTTGAGATGAGTTTTTTCATTTTTAAATTTTTTTTAAGAATAGCTAATTATTCTATTGATGTTAAAAGTATTTACACTTCTGTTTTCAAAAAGCGTTCCAAGAAATCTTAATTAATCTTAAAATTATTTTTTTAAATCATCTAAAAAGCTTTCAAGAGAATTAAGATCTGTAATTTGAACTTCTCTAGCTTTCGATCCATTGAAGCTTCCTACAATCCCTGTTGCTTCTAGCTGATCCATAATTCTACCAGCTCTGTTGTAGCCCAATTTCAATTGACGTTGCAGCATAGATGTAGATCCTTGTTGCGTAGAAACCACAATTCTTGCAGCATCTTCAAAAAGTGCATCTTTTTCATTAGGATCAAAACTACTTACCGAATTTCCAGCATCTTCAGAATCATATTCTGGCAATTCAAAAGCAGAAGCATACGCTTTCTGAGAACCGATGAAATCTACAATCTTTTCTACTTCTGGAGTATCTACAAATGCACATTGCAATCTTATAATTTCGTTTCCATTAAAGTAGAGCATATCTCCTTTTCCTATCAATTGATCTGCTCCAGGAGAATCTAAAATCGTACGAGAATCTACACTAGAAATCACACGAAATGCTGCTCTTGCTGGAAAATTTGCTTTTATCATACCCGTAATTACGTTTACAGATGGTCTTTGTGTAGCAACTATAATATGTATACCAACTGCTCTTGCCAATTGTGCTAATCTTGCTACAGGATGTTCCACTTCTTTTCCAGAAGTCATTATCAAATCTGCAAATTCATCAATTACCAATACAATATAGGGCAAATATCTATGCCCATTTTCAGGGTTTAATTTTCTTTCGCTAAATTTTTTATTATACTCTTTTATGGTTCTACAGAAAGCATTTTTCAGCAATTCATACCTTTGATCCATTTCTATACAAAGTGAATTTAAAGTATTGATAACCTTATTGGTATCTGTAATTATTGCATCTTCAGAATCGGGTAATTTTGCAAGATAATGTCTTTCTATTTTAGAATAAAGCGTTAATTCTACTTTTTTCGGATCCACCATCACAAATTTCACTTCACTTGGATGCTTTTTGTAGAGTAGGGAAGTTAGTATTGCATTAATACCTACAGATTTTCCTTGTCCTGTTGCACCTGCCATAAGTAGATGTGGCATTTTTGTAAGGTCTGCCATAAAAATTTCATTAGAAATAGTTTTCCCAAAAACTACAGGAAGTTCCATATCTGTATTTTGAAATTTATGAGAGCTTATTACGCTTTTCATAGATACCATTGTAGGATTTTTTCTTGGAACTTCTATTCCAATTGTTCCTTTTCCTGGCATTGGTGCAATAATTCTTATTCCTAAGGCAGAAAGATTAAGGGCAATATCATCTTGTAGTTTTTTTATAGAAGCTACACGTATTCCAGCTTCTGGTACTATTTCATACAGAGTAACCGTTGGTCCTATGGTTGCTTTTATTGCAGAAATTCCTACATTGAAATTCTTTAATAATCCTACAATTTTATTCTTATTTTCTTCAAGTTCTTCTTGATTTATGGAGATTTCTTCGTTTCCATAATTATTTAATAAAGAAATAGGTGGGAATTGAAAGTTAGCCAAATCTAAACGATGGTCATACAAACCAAATTCGCTAACTAATTGATTAGATTTCTTATCTGTATCGTCCAATTCATCTATTTCTGGTGCTATTTCTACCTTAAAGGCAATATCGTCTGTTTTTTCTTCTTTTTTTATAGTAGAAGGAGTTACATTTAATGGTATTTCTTTGGATTCTGCATCGTTTATAGAAGTTTTATTTGGAGTTTCAATCATTTCAAGATTATTTACAATCTCTACTTTTGGCATATCTTGTATTTCTACAGAAACAATTGGTTTTGGAGTAGATTTTTTGATCTCATTTCCATCTTCTGTCATTTTTTCTAAATTTTCATCTGCTTCAAAATCTTCTGTAGAATCTGGTTTGTTTCCAGTGAATTTTCCAATTGTGTTTTCGTGTATTTGATTGTATTTATTTTGAATTGCACTTGGTCTAAGATTAAATTCTAAAATAAAATACAGTACAATAGAAGATAATAGCAAAAGCCATAAACCAAAAACACCGATAAATGAATTTAAAAAATCGACAATTTGAAAACCATAAACACCGCTTAATGTACCTTGTTCTTTAGAAATTGCAGCAATAAAAATTGGCAACCAACATAAGATAAATAAAGAATGACCAAAAGTTTTCCATGGTTTGAAGTATTTCTTTTTTAATATTAATGTACCTACAACTAAAAACAAAAAAGCTATAATAAATGCAGCAATTCCCAAACTATCATACACGAAAATTTGCCCAAGCCAACTTCCTATTTTACCAAAAACATTAGAAGGTATCAAAGATTTGTTTAGCATTTCTCCTACTTGGCTTTGGTCTGCTTTCCAATTGAGTAAATAGGAAAAAAACGAAATCGCCATCACTGTAGAAATGATGATGCATAATATACCAAAGAAAATTCTAGGTTTGCTAAGTCTTTTATTCTTTTCGTTTGTTTTTTCGGAGATGTTTTTATTTTTTTTTTCCATAATTTTTGCGAGTACAAATTTAGTATTTTTCATTGAATTTAAAATTGAAAAAATAGAATAAAAAAGATAATAATTTTCATTAATTCAAAAAGAATAGCAAAATATAAAAGTTAAAAAATTCTTAATATTAACTATATGTTTTCATTTAAAATCTTTCAAATTACTTGTAAATAGGGTTTTAAGGATGTTTTTTATGTGAATATTTTCAATTTTAACAATCGAAATTTTTTTGATATTAAGTCTAAAATTCAATTTATCATCCTTATTTTTGCATTTGATTTGAAAATAATTATGAAAAAACTTCAGAATATCATCATCAATACAAGAACAACAGCTGTTTTGTTCCTATTATATGCATTTTCTATGGCTTATGCCACTTTTGTAGAAAATGATTTTGGTACACCTACTGCAAAAGCTCTTATTTACGAAGCAAAATGGTTTGAACTAATTATGCTTATACTAATATTAAATTTTGTGGGAAATATTTCTAGATACAGATTGTACAGAAAAGAAAAATGGCCAGTTTTGGTTTTTCACCTTTCATTTATATTCATTTTTGTAGGTGGTGCAATTACGGGATACATCAGTTATGAAGGAACAATGCCAATTCGTGAAGGTGCAGTTTCTAACGAAATAATTACGGATAAGAACTTTTTCAAAATTCAAATAGAAGATAAAGGCGAAGTTTTGAATTATAAAGATGTTCCTTATCTTTTAGCATCAAATAAACCATTGATTGCCAAGATAATACCTCACAATTTTTCTGCTGATTATAAATTTCATGAAAGTAAAATTTCTGTAAAACAAATCAAATTTGTACAAAGAAAAAAAGACAGTTTAGTAGCTGAAAATAA
>CAXYUO010000183.1:0-5468 GCA_964292185.1 uncultured Frigoriflavimonas sp. | reverse complement strand
TTTTAATTTTTAAATTAAATTAAATATTCTCCTTACCCATACCAGATGAGTTTCTTATTGAGGTTATTTTCTAAGAACGGACTTCTAATGTTCTTTCTACTTTTGCAAATAATTGCTCTAGTACTTATTTTCAGTAGAAATTCTATGCAACAATCTTGGTTAGCAGCTCAAGTAGTAGCTTTCAATTCTTCCGTTTCTGGTGTGGTAGACGAAGGTGCAAGTTATCTTCAATTAAAAGAAATAAACCAAAAACTTGTAGATCAAAACAAAGATTTGATGGAGCAAGTTTATGGCAAAGACGCTGCTAAAATTCCAGTTTTCAGAAAAGTACATGATACCATTGCAGGTGGACAGATTTTCACTTTTGTAGATGGAGAAATTGTGTACAATACCATTAATAGAAAAGATAATTATTTCACAATAAATAGAGGGAAAAGAGATGGAGTTGCTACTAAAATGGGAGTAATGGCTCCAAATGGTATTGCAGGAATTGTAATCAATACAACAGATAAATTTGCTCTTGTACAATCCGTTTTAAGTATAAACAAAATTAAAATAAACGCATCTCTGAAAAAATCTGGGGACTTTGGTACGCTAAGTTGGAACGGAGAAAACTCTAGGGTAATGCACCTCAATGAAATTCCAAAATATGTAAACATAAAAGTAGGAGACACTGTGCAAACAGATGGAAAATCTTCTATGTTTCCCGAAGGTGTAATTATAGGAACAATAGCTGGTTATAAAGTAAATAGCCAAACAGGAAATTGGGATATTTCTGTAGAATTAAGCGAAAAAATGGGAAATTTGAGTACCATTTATGTAGTGAAAAATTTAAGAAAAGCCGAAATACAAAAAATTCAAGATACATTGCAAGCAACCATAGATAGAGAAAAATGATAAGTAGAACTCTTTTTACAGACATTATTTCCATTGCATTTCTTATTGCATTGCAAATATTTGTGCTGAATAGAATTCGCCTTTTTGGAGAATATTCTCCAGTTGTTTATCCCGTTTTCGTAATGTTTTATCCATTTTTTAGAAATAAATATCATTTTTTAGCACTTAGTTTCATCATCGGTTTAGGAATAGATGCTTTTTTAGGAACTTGGGGTATCAATGCATTTGCAACAGTAATTTTGGCATATTTTAGAGTGTTAATCTTTAGGACTTCCACAGAATCTACTACAGATTTTTTCTCCTTTAAATCTTTACAATGGTCGCAATTTTTCGTTTTTATTTTAGCGTCTATTTTCATTCATCAAATAATAGTTCAATATTTAGAATTTTTTAAATTTTCTAGGTTTTTTGAAATTTTATTAAATGTTTTGATAACTGGTAGTATTTCATTTATTTTTATTGTACTTTACGCATACATCTTTAAAATCAAACAAAAAGTTTGAAACCTCAATATTTTAAAATCATTGCCGCACTTTCTATCATTGCATTAATATTTATTGCAAGGCTTTCTTATTTGCAATTATTTACAGATAGATACGCTTTGAATGCGGCAAATACTTCTATTAAAATACATTATGATATTCCACAAAGAGGCGTTATTTTCGATAGAAATGGCAAAACTTTAGTAGGAAATCAGCCAGCTTATGAAATTTCTTACACAGAAGCTCTAATGCGACCAGATTTTGATACGATAGATTTTTGTAATTTAATGAAAATCTCTAAATCTGATTTTATTAAAAAAATAAACTCCA
The DNA here is from genome assembly GCA_964292185.1 of uncultured Frigoriflavimonas sp. Classification (GTDB taxonomy): domain Bacteria; phylum Bacteroidota; class Bacteroidia; order Flavobacteriales; family Weeksellaceae; genus Frigoriflavimonas. Next base: position 3,759 of record CAXYUO010000183.1, on the reverse strand, counting down.
TCAAGCAAGAAGAATATTATTCAAAATTGACGCCCATTACTTTCATGAAAAGCCTAAGCAGAGAAGAAGTTGCGAGAATACAGGAGATTATATTTAAATATCCTGCTTTTAATATCGTTTCAAGACCAGTAAGGCAATATCAAGTAAGCACTTCTGGAAACCTTTTAGGATATACAAATGAAGTAGGCAATTCAGAAATAAAAAAAGATTCTACTTATTATAGACCAGGAGATATTATTGGAAAAACTGGCGTAGAAAAATCTTACGAAAAATATCTGCGAGGCGAAAAAGGCTTACAATTCATTCAAAAAGATATAAAATTAAGAGATGTTGGTCCTTATAAAAATGGAACATTAGATAAAGAAAAAGTTATAGGATCAGATATTACACTTACGATAGATTACGATTTGCAAAGAATTGCAGAAGAAATGCTCGTAAACAAAAGAGGAGCCATCGTTGCAATAGACCCAAAAACTGGAGAAATATTAGCAATGGCAACTGGTCCAGATGTAGATCCAAATATTTTTGTAGGATCAAATAAATCCAGAGATATTTATCGCTTAGGAAAAGATTCTTTCAATATGCCCACTTTTGATAGATCCATACAAGCTGCTTATCCTCCTGGTTCTACTTTCAAATTATTAACAGCTCTTGCAGGAATGCAAATGGGAGTTTTTAATGAAAAAACTGTATTTCCATGTGGTGGAGGTTTTAATTATAAAGGATTAAGAATAAAAGGACATGGTGGTGCTGTTCCGATGATACCATCGATACAAGTTTCTAGTAATTGCTATTTTTCTTATGCAATGTTGGCAATCATCAACAAATATCCTGGAAATCCATCAAAAGGTGTAGATGAATGGAAGGCAATAATGAAAAGTTTTGGTTTAGGAGAATACATGAATAATGATCTTGCAGTTGGTGCGCCAGGAAAAATTCCGAACGGTGCTTATTATGAAAATAGAGCTGGAGAAAAAAACTGGAGTCCACTTTCTACAGGAGCTTTATTTAATGGAATGGGACAAGGTGATGTACTTCTCACGCCACTTCAAATGGCAAATTTTACCGCAGCTATTGTAAATAAAGGTTGGTATATCACACCTCACATTGTAAAATCTATAGACGGAAAACCAAATCCGGATCCAAGATTTAAAACTAAACATAAAACTTTGGTGCAAAACGATGCCTATTACGAAACCGTAATGAAAGGTATGGAACAAGTGATGCTTGCAGGAACTGGTAGAAGTTTAAGATCAACAGAATTCACCCAATTAGCAAAAACTGGAACAGCACAAGTACCACAAGGAAAAGATAATTCTATATTCGTTTTGGCTGCACCTGCAGAAAACCCAAGAATTGTAGTTGCTGCAGTGATGGAACACGCAGGTTTTGGTGCAACTTGGGCAGGACCAGCTTGTACCGTAATTGCAGAAAAATACTTAACTGGAGATCTGAAAAGGGAAAACCTTTACAAAAAAATGATCAATGGAAGTTTCATGGGAGAATACAGACGCCAAGAAATAGCAAGATTGAAAAGAAAAGGTTGGTGGAAAGAACCCAACAAAGATTCTCTGAAAATAATTTCTATAGAAGATAGCCTAAAATTTATAAAAGATCCTGCGAAAAGAGAAACACTTCTCTACAAAAGAGATTCTCTAAAAGTAAGATTCAATAATAAAATAAAACAATGAGTTGGACGGAAGGAATAGATAAATGGGGATTGTTCCTGTATTTTTTTATCTGCATTTTCGCAATTGCAAATATATATAGCGTAAACGAGACTCTTGGTCACAAACAAGCCATGTTTTTTGGTGCATCTGTATTTATTGGTTTAATTATTTTTGCAATGCGTACTAAATTCTTCGAGAATTTAGCGGGTATATTCTATGTTGGTGGTATTTTACTACTTCTTGGTCTTTTTCCATTCGGTACAGAAATTTTAGGACAAAAAAACTGGTACAAATTCGGTGGAATGACGATGCAACCTGTAGAATTTGCGAAAATAGGAACAGCATTGATGCTCGCAAACTACGTTTCTGGTCCAGATTTTAATTTAAAAAATAGAAGTTCTTTCATTACTTCTTTTGCTATTTTGGGAGTACCCGCAATTGTGGTTTTAATTATACCAGATGTTGGTTCTGTATTGGTTTTTGCAGCATTTGTAATTGCACTTTTTCGCGAAGGTTTAGATGGTAGAATTTTTGGAATTGTAGGAATGATAGCCGCAATCTTTTTAATTTCTTTGGCAATAAACCCAATTTATGTAATAATTGTAATCGTTATAATTACACTTATTCTATTGTTTTTAAATTTTAATAGAATTTCTTGGGATATTATTTCAATATTAAAATATATAGGAATTATTGGTTTTCTCTGCGGTTTGGCTTTTGCAACGCCTACCATTTTAGAAAAAATGCCAACGCATCAAAGAGAAAGAATACAAGTTTTATACAAAGGAGAAAAAGCATTTCGAGACACTTCTGGTTACAATTTGTTATATTCTAAAACAGCAATCGGATCTGGAGGATTTTTTGGAAAAGGATACAAAGAAGGATCTGTAACCCAAGGAAAATTTGTTCCAGAACAAGAAACAGATTATATTTTCTGTACTGTAGGAGAAGAATGGGGCTTTTTCGGAAGTTCTATATTAATATTAATGTACGCACTTTTCATTGGAAGAATCTACTACCTTTCCGAACAGCAAAAATCTACGTTCAATCGGGTTTTTGGCTATAGTTTTGCCTCCATTTTATTGATACATTTTGGGATCAATCTTGGCATGGTAATGGGACTTTTCCCAACGGTAGGTATTCCACTTCCATTTTTCAGTTATGGCGGAAGTTCTTTGCTCGCATTTTCTATCATGACGTTTATCTTTTTTAAATTAAACTACGCCGATAAAAATTCTTTAATTTAATGGAGGATTATATTATTGCTTAAAGTTGGTAAACTTTACAAAGCGAGATTAAGATTTATCATTAAAAACTATCAATGTATTTCTTAATCGTCAAACTATCTATTGTAATTGGAACTTCTTCGTATCTCCAACCTTGAACAGGAATTTTTATATCTCCTTGGATAGGATAGATTTCTAAGATTTTACAATTAATTGGGTTTAATGTATCATATATTGCTAAATATTTTTTACCTTTTATTAAGTTAACTGATATTTGGCGAGTATATGATTCTCCATTAACATTATATGAATAATCAACACCAAAACTTTTCAATCCTTTTTTACTATGCCAAATGCTTGTAATTTCTGCAACAGAATATTTTGCATTTCTTAATATTTTTGAAGTATTTGATTTTTCTAATAAGAAAAGAGAACCTATAATAAGTATTGTTATTGCGACGACAGCAAAGTTATATTTTTCCGCTGAAAAAAATCTCCCGACTTTGAGCCGAAACAATCTGATATTTAATATACATGAAAATTCTTCTTTCAAAATTTTTGTTTAATCAAATGTAGTACTTTTTTTAATATTGCTCAAAGTCGGGAGACTTTGTACAGCTGGATCGAGATTATTTTAAATCTAGAAAAAAATAGAATCTCTTCTAATAACTTTTACAACTGTATTATTTCTATCTTTTATTATACTATCTCCTATTCGTATCTTATAATAAAAACTGTCTTGGACACTGAAGTGTTTATTATTTTTCAATAAAATTGTTCCGCTTCCATGATTATTATAATTTCTGTATAGCTTAACTATGCTATACCCCAAAATTAGGACAGAGATTTAAGATATAAAATTA
>CAXYUO010000182.1:0-5473 GCA_964292185.1 uncultured Frigoriflavimonas sp. | reverse complement strand
AGGATCGACAAGGATTTTTAACAAACTTTAACAAAACTTTCGGACGGCAGTGAAAAAAACTATATTTCTTTTCCTTTAAGCAACCTATGCAAAAAAATCCTATTATAATTATCGGAGCTGGTTCAGCTGGATTAATGGCTGCTCAAACTTTAGCCGAAAAAGGTTTTGAAGTTCAAGTTTTTGAACAAAATAAAGCAGCCGCAAGAAAATTTTTGGTTGCAGGAAATGGTGGTTTCAATTTGACACATGATGAAGATGTAGAAGCGTTCGTAGAAAAATATGATGCTCCAGAAATTCAAGATTTGGTGAGAAAATTTGATAATAAAAATACCATTCAATGGCTTTCAAATCTTGGAATTTCCACTTATGTTGGCAGTTCTGGAAAGATTTTCCCAACTAAAAATTTCAAACCTATTCAGGTTTTAAAAGCGTGGTTAGATTATTTGGAGAAATTGGACATAGAAATTTATTACAATCATACATTTTTAGATTTTGATGAAGATTTTATTATTTTTAATACTAATGGAGTAGAAGTTCAATTCAAATATTCTAAATTAATTCTTGCAATGGGAGGTGGTTCCTGGAAAAAAACGGGTTCAGATGCAAAATGGATTGAAATTTTAACAAAGAAAAATATTGAAATCACACCATTGCAATCTGCAAATTCTGGCTATAATACTGCAAAATATCTTCATCAATTACAAGGTCAATATTTGAAAAATATAAAAGTTTCTTTTGATGGAAATAGCATAATTGGGGAAATTATTTTCACAAAATATGGAATAGAAGGTAGTCCAATTTATTTTATGAATCGTTTTACCAGAAAACATGAATTTCCTTTAACTTTATACATAGATTTAAAACCAAACCTTTCTGAAACTGAAATTTTAGATTTACTAAAAAGCGAAGAAAAGATAAGTCCGATTTTAAAAAAGAAGATAAAAATTTCTACAACTGGGCTCAATTTATTGAAAACTTTAGACAAAGAAACTTACACCAATATTGAAATTCTATCAAAACTAATTAAAAATTTCCCGATAGAAGTTTTGAGTTTTCGTCCGATAGATGAAGTGATTTCTACTTCTGGAGGAGTTGCTTTTTCTGTATTAAATACCGATTTATCTTTAAAAAAATTCCCAAATATTTATTGTGTTGGCGAAATGATCGATTGGGAAGCTCCAACTGGTGGTTATCTTTTGCAAGCTTGTTTCAGCACAGGAAATTGGGTGGGAAATGCGATTGCAGAATCTTAAATTCAATTATTATTTAAATTATTAAATTAAAAATAAGGAAACATTTTACAATTAAATTGCGTACAATTTAATTGTTTACTATATTTGCTGTAATATTTAAACAAAAAATTATGTCATTAATAGAAAATTTAAACTGGAGACATGCTGTAAAAGCCTATGATTCCACAAAAAAAATATCAGAAGAAGATTTGAATAAAATTTTGGAAGCGGCAAGATTGGCTCCAACATCTTCTGGTTTGCAACCATTTCGAGTAATTGTGGTAGAAAACCAAGAATTGAAAGAAAAAATGGTAAAAGGCGCTTTGAATCCTGAAGTAATGAGAGATTGTTCTCACGTATTGGTTTTTGCAGCTTGGGATAGTTATTCTAATGAAAAAATCGATAAAGTTTACGATCATCACACCGATGAAAGAGATTTGCCAAGAGGAAGATTCGGGAGTTATACAGATTTAATTAAAAATTTATACAACAATCAAACTCCAGAAGAACATTTTGCACATACAGCTCGACAATCTTATATTGCATTAGGTTTGGCAATGGCTCAAGCAGCAGAATTGAAAGTGGATAGCACACCTGCAGAAGGTTTTAGCAATGAAGTAGTAGATGAAATCTTAAATTTACAAGAATTAGGTTTGAAAAGTGTAACGTTACTTTATCTTGGTTACAAAGATTTAGAAAATGATTATCTTTCTCACATGAAAAAAGTAAGAATTCCGATGGAGGAATTTATTATTAAAAAATAAAATTTTTCACATAGATTACCCAAAGATTATGGAACAAAATGAAGCTCCCAAATTAGGAAATCAACTTTGTTTTCCATTATATGTAATTTCAAAAGAGATTACGGCTTTGTATCGTCCGTTTTTGGATGAATTGAATATTACCTATTCTCAGTATTTAGTAATGATGGTACTTTGGGAAAAAGATGGATTAACCGTAAATTCAATTGGCGAAAAACTCTTTTTGGATAGTGGAACTTTAACGCCATTACTCAAAAGATTAGAAGCAAAAAACTTTATTTCTAGACATAGAAAGAAAGAAGATGAACGTGTGGTAGAAGTATTTCTAACAAAAATTGGTGATGAATTGAAACAAAAAGCATGTGCAATACCAGCTAAAATTCAAGAAAAATTGAATCTTTCGGAAGAAGATTTGCAAAACTTAAAGACAACGGTAGATTTATTATTAAATAAATTAGAAAAATAACCCAACTTTTATAAAAAAAAAGACTCAAATTATTGTATTTGAGTCTTTTTTGTTTTAATTATTTCATCATTTAAAACAGTTCATCCAATCTTTTCGGTACAGAAATATTCAAGTGTTTATAAGCTTTTTCGGTTACTTCTCTTCCTCTTGGAGTTCGGATGATGAAACCTTCTTGTATTAAAAATGGTTCGTAAACTTCTTCCAAAGTTTCAGGATTTTCGGCAATAGATGTTGCCAATGCAGAAATTCCTACCGGTCTTCCTCTGAAATTTTCTATCATCACACGCATTATTTTATTGTCCATTTCATCTAAGCCAAATTCATCAACATTCAGAGCATTTAAAGCAAATTTTGTAATTTCTATTTCTATTTCGCCATTGCCTTTTATTTCTGCAAAATCTCGAACTCTTCTTAGCAAAGCATTCGCAATTCTTGGTGTTCCTCTGCTTCGTTTTGCAATTTCAAAAGCAGCATCTTCATAGATTTTTACTCCTAAAACTCTTGCACTTCTTTCAATAATATTGGCAAGCAAATCTGTGGTGTAATATTCCAGTCTATTTTGGATTCCAAATCTTGCAAGCATCGGTTTTGTAAGCATTCCAGATCTTGTAGTTGCTCCAATTAATGTAAAAGGATTCAAAGAAATTTGTACAGATCTCGCATTTGGACCAGATTCCAACATGATGTCAATTTTATAATCTTCCATCGCAGAATACAGATATTCTTCAACAATTGGCGAAAGTCGATGGATTTCATCTATAAATAGTACATCATTTTCTTCTAAATTCGTCAAAAGTCCGGCTAAACTTCCGGGTTTATCGAGAACGGGACCAGAAGTTAATTTGCAACTCACACCCAATTCGTTAGCAATAATATGTGCTAAAGTTGTTTTTCCAAGTCCAGGTGGACCGTGCAATAAAACATGATCTAGTGCAGTTCCACGATTTTTGGTGGCTGCTACAAATATTTCCAGATTTTCTAGCGTTTTTCTTTGTCCTGCAAAATCATCAAAACTTTGTGGACGAATTTTTTCTTCTTGAAAAAGTTCTTCAGAAGAAAAGCTGTCTTTATCTGGATGCAAAAAGTCGGGCATTCAATGTGTGGTTTAAATTCAAAGGTAAGTTATTTTTTTGAAAATTTACCGATAGAAAAAGGGTTTTTGAGAGAGATTTTTATTGAATTAAATTCAAAACTAATGAAATTTCACATCTTTTATATTGAAAAAATGAGTAACATTTCCTTTCCAATGGTTTTCTTCTAAAGTAAAAGCAATATCGAAAGTTTTATTTCTAAATTCTTCGGTATATTCTCCTAGTTTAAAGCCGATACATTCTATATTTTTTCCACTTTTTTCTTGTTTTAAGTAAAATTTTATGTGGGTACTTTCTTTTCCCATGAGTTTCACATAACCAGCTACTTTTTGATTTTTCAAAACGAAGATAGGTTTCATGTTTTTTGGACCAAAAGGAGCTAATTTTTTATGAAAATTGATGAAATCTTTATCAAAATCTTCCAATTTCATATCGCAATCTATCAATAAAGAAGGTTCTGCTTGATGTTCTTTTATACTTTCTGATACTACTTTTTCAAATTTTATTTTAAAAGATTCGAACCTATCTTTTTCCATAGAAAGTCCTGCTGCAGCTTGATGCCCTCCAAATTTTAAAAAATGATCAGAGCAAAGATTCAAGGCTTCGTGTACATCAAAATCTGCAACACTTCTTGCAGAAGCTACCAATTCTCCATTGTTTCCATCGGTGAAAACTAGGGTAGGTTTGTAGTAATTTTCTATCAATCTAGAAGCCACAATTCCTATCACACCTTTGTTCCAAGAAGCATCATAAACAATGGTGGTACTGTTTTTTTCTTGTCCGTTTTCTATTATTTGTTTTAGTGCACCTTCTGTAGAATAGGAATCTAAGGTTCTTCTTTCTAAATTGAGCTTCATGATGTTTTCTACCATTTGCTGTGCATTTTTCAGATTGTCAGAAACCATGAGTTCTACCGCTGCTTTTCCTTGAGAAATTCTACCAGCTGCATTTATTTTCGGAGCAATTTCAAATACAATATTTGATACATCAAAATTGGCTAATTTGTCTGCCGGAATTAATAATCTGAGACCAAATTTTCTAGTTTTTCTTAAAACTTTGATACCCATTTTTGCAAACAATCTATTTTCGCCCGTCATTTCTACAATATCTGCGGCTATAGAAATCGTTAGTAAATCTGTAAGATCATGCATTTCAATTTCAGGAATTTTGTAGATAGTATTTAATCCTTGGCAAAGCTTAAACCCAACACCACAACCAGAAAGTTCTTTGAAAGGATATCTGCAATCTTTTCTTTTTGGGTCTAAAACAGCATAAGCATCAGGAATTTCTGAACCAGGTAAATGATGGTCGCAAATGATGAAATCTATATTTTTTGTATGGGCATATTCTATTTTATCTATTGCTCTTATGCCGCAATCTAACGCAATAATTAATGAAAATTCATTTTCGGCAGCGTAATTTATGCCATCAATAGAAATCCCGTAACCTTCTATATTTCTATCAGGAATGTAATATTCTAAATATTTTTTATCTACTATTTTGCAGAGGTAAAGGTACATTAATGCAACTGCGGTTGTGCCATATACATCATAATCTCCATAAACCAATATTTTTTCTCCATTTTCTACTGCAGAAGCCACTCTTTCTACAGCTTTTTGCATGTCTGCCATCAAAAATGGATTGTGAATATCTTCTAATTTTGGTTTGAAAAACTCTCTGGCTTTTTGATAATCATCTATACCACGCATTACCAATATTTTGGATTCTATTGTTCCGAAACCGAGCGAAGTGCTTATTTTATCTACGGTTTCTTTGTCTGGTTCGGGTTTGTAAATCCATTTTTGCGTCATAATGTACAAATTTAAACTTTTTTTCTCGTAAATAGAATTGTAATATTTGAAGCAAAATCACTTTCATCCGAAAGTTTGGTAAAAAAGAATGCCTGAGAATGCTGTATATTTG
>CAXYUO010000181.1:0-5489 GCA_964292185.1 uncultured Frigoriflavimonas sp. | reverse complement strand
TGTTCAATAATTTTCTTTTTGATATTGTCATTCATTTCATCAAAAGAAATTTTTGTAGAAGATCTTGTTTCAAGTAATGTAAGTTTTTCTTGATAAACTTTAATACGTTGATCTGCAGGATGAGCAGTTTTCACATAATCTTCCATTAGATATACTAATCTTTCTTTTATTTTTGCTCTTCTAGGATCGTCTTCATGAGCATCTTTCAAAAACGCATCTAGTTCATAAATATTTTTAGAACTCATTATATTGTTGTAAATCTTTTTCCATTTCTGTGCAGAACCGAAAATGAATAAAAATAAGATGGCGAATGTTAGAATTTTTTTCATTACAATAGATGTTTTAATAGCTTGATTTGTGTTTAATTTTATCGCTAATTATTTGGGCGACAAAGATAATGAATTTATTTATAAATAATTAGCTTTCTATTGTTTATCTTTAATAACAGATTGTAATTGAGAGTTTTCTAGTCTTTTTAAATAGATTGGCAAATACTTTTCAATGTATATTTTAGTAATTTCAAAATTTCCTGATTCGATATGGGGTTGTAGATTTTCTGAAGTATAAATAAATTGCAAAAAATTTTGAATAAGGTTTTTAGGGATTTTTATTGATGTAAAATATTCTTCGCCAAAATAATTCTTCATCATTTGCGTGCTTTGCATCATCTTTTCATATTGATATAGTCGTTCTTTTCTTTTTCTATCTCCAGAAATCATATCGTAAATACTATTGACGCTTATATTCATACCACCATTTGCAAAAGAAGCAAGAGGAATTTGTGGAGACTGACCATCTCCTTTAGCTTCTGGTAGACCAATCATTTTTCTTAGTCTTATTGTCTTTTCACCCGTTTTTAGTTTTGCAATATCTGCTCTTAGATTTCCACTAGGTTTAAATCTTGCAATTACTACTTCTTCTATATCGTAATAAGAAATCCGAAGTTCGAACATGTTTTTTCTACCTTCTAGCATTTCTTTGGTTACGGTAATATCCTTTCTTTCTGTAACTATTGATGTAAAACGAATGGCATCTCCCAATTTAGCGGGGATTGTAAACTCTCCAGTATAATCTGAAAGTACCGTTTTTTGGGTGCTAAGATTGGTAACGTAAACCTGATTGAGGTATAAATTAGAATAATCTCTTAAAAATACAGAGCCATTAAACTCTTGAGCTCCAATTTTTGTGATTATTAGACAAAATAATATAAATAATAGTTTCTTCATGATAGATTGCAAAAATATTGAGAATTTTTTTCTTTAGATCTATCTTTATTTTTTTAAATGGGTTAAAATTTGGTTAAAAAATAGGTTTCAGAATACCAAAATTGTTATTTTATCTTAATTTTTGATAAAATTTACCTAAAAACGTAAGTAGAAATTTATTTTAGTCGTTGAAATATTGATTATTTCTATTTTTTACTAAAAGCCAACTTGTGTACTTTACTATCGTATTGGTTCCGTATTCTCGCCATTGTAGAATATACCAATATGTTGCAGTATTTACAGCTCTTCCATTTGGCATTTTTCCGTCCCAAGTAAATCTATTTGCAGGTGTTCCGCTAAAGATTTCTGCTCCATATCTATCAAAAATTCTGAAAACTACATCTTGTTTTGTGCTAAGATCAGAATAGTTAATCTCATCATTTATACCATCGTAGTTTGGTGTAATAGCATTAATTAGATTAATAATAGAAAAATCTTTACGAACAGGTACGCAAGCTAATCGATCTCTTACAAAAGCAATGAATTGACCTCTTGTTAAACCATAAAAAATATTAGAATCTTGCCAAACTGCACCATCTAAAGAATATTGGTAAGGTGGAGTTCCTCCAGTTGCAGTGATGGTTACTGTTCCACCATTAATATCAATGGCTGTTATTTCTGGTAAATCATTTTTATTTATTACTACATTTTGTCGGTAAACACATCCGTTGAAAGTTAAGTTAACATAATAATTTCCTACACCTACATTGGTAATTGAAGAAGTATTTGCACCATTGTTCCAAAGATAATTTTCAAAACCTGGTCCTGCATTCAGTGAAGTTGTAGAATTTCCACAGATAGTTTGATCTATTAATAGGTCAGATTTTTTCGGAGTTTTAATAGTTATTGTAATATTTGCAATATTAGGACAAATTCCTGTTTTTTGAAATCTAATATAAAAAGTTTGTGTTCCAGAAATTGATGTTGGATTAGCAATTGGGTTTGCATTATTTTGTGCATTTGCCAAAGTATTGAAATAAGTTGCAGAAACTGCTGTGTCTGTAGTATAAAATGGAAAATAATCTTGAAGATTTACCATTTTTGTTCCATCTAAATTATCATCACAAATAGTATGAGTAGAATTGGCAGCTAATAAAGGAACTTTTCCTCCGAAATTTAATTGGAGTGCTTTTACGATAGGAGCACAACCATCAGGAGATTCTACTCTTATATAAATGGTAATATTTGCTGTAAAAATAAAATTATTAGCCAAAACATTTGCGTTTCCAGCATTAGCATCAGCAAGATTTCCGTAATATTTTATATTAAAATACGTGAAATTTGTAACAATAGTAGGTGTAATATTAGAAAGTGTTACAGAAATATTACCATCTAAATTATCATCACAAAAGGTTTCATTATAATTAGTAACTGTTGCTATTGGAAATGTGTTCAGAGTTATTTGTGCAATTTTTGTACAGCCAATTGGTGTTGTTATCAATGCAAAAACTATTGTACCATTTGCAGCTGAATAGGTTGTAGGTGTAGTTATTTCTGCTGCAGTATTTTGTGTTTGCGCATCTGCAAGAGTAGGATAGTATTTAATAATTACTGGAGTTTGTGCTGTTACATTTGCAGTTGTAAGATTGAAAGTACCTAAATTATTAATATTACAAGTAGAAATTGTAGGATTATTAATTACAATTTCTTGAATATGAATAGTAACGCTAACAGTTTCACATTCTGGGAAATTGGCGTCATTTCCACAAAAATTATAGGTAAAAGTATCTGTTCCTGCAACTCCAGGATTTGTTGCGGTATAAGTAATTACGCCAGTTGTAGCATTTATAGTTGCATTTCCTAGAGTAGGAGCCGTAATTATATTTACGGAACTTGGAATTACATTTTGAACGATTGAAGGATTAGAAAATGCTGGTGTAATAGTTTGTGAAGTACAAATTGTATAATTTGCGGTAGAAATTACTGTACATTTTAAAACCTTGAATGCAGCTGCAAGAAGTGGTGCGCAACTTCCTAAAGTAACACTTGCGGTATAATTTCCTGGTAGAGTAGGACTATAAGAACTGCTATTTGCTCCAACAATAAGATTTCCATTAAGATACCATTGATAACTATCATAAATAATAGGATCAATAGTAAGTGTTATTCCAGGAGCACAAAGTCCTCCTGAAGAAAGTATAACAGGTGATGTAGGGAATCCGGCAAAAAAACCACCATATCCCACAGCATCACTTCCTGCATTTATTCCTGCTGTTATGGCTTTTGATGAAGTTATGGTTATGTTTCCCGTTACATTTGGGATTCCATAAGTTACCCAATTTGCACTTCCTGTCATAGGAAATGGACCTGTACTTGCAGCAGGAGCAACTCCATTTACTAGTACAATACCTCCAGTTTCTGTAATTAAATTTAATTTGGTGGGAATATTTAATATTCCACCTGGATTACCATTAGAAAAAACTTCATTTTCGTCTATTAATCCTAGTTCATCAATTTGTTTTGGAAGATAGCAGTTTAATGAAGGTATAAAATTAAATCCACCTGTAGCTACAGAACTTGCATTATCAATACCTGCTAAAAGCTGATATACATAAGCGTTTTCGGTAGTTCTTATAAATAAATTGTAATGAGAACTGCCTTGTAATTGATATTTAGAATCTGGAACTACATAATAATCGCCTTCATTTAATGTTGCAGCAGGCAAAACTTCATTATTCAAAAAAACGCGTGTATTATTTGTAATTGCTACGATTATTGCACCTTCCATATTGATGCCGATTGCACCATTTCCTTTTACTAATGCAAATTGATTTCCTAATCTGTTTGTAGGTACAGATTGATCCATCAAAATATCTGAAGCTGTTGCAATATTACCAGAATATTGACCATTGAAATTCCCATTGGTTACATTCACGGGTTTTGATGCTACTATTTTTGCACCAATGAAAGTATCAGAATTTGTTGCAACATTTCCTCTTCCATCTATGATGTAAGATTGCCCTTTATTCAATGTAAAAGTAAGTGTAGGATTCGTTAATCCTGTAGTTCCGTTTGAGAAAACAACGGTTGGTTTGTATCCAGAAACTGTAACAGTTGTATTATCTTCTGTTGCAAGTATACTAGTCATGAAATTTAAAATAGGATTTTCTACAGATATAGGAGCCATTGCTGTATAAAAAGTAGTTCCAGTGGAAGCCAAGCCTTTACTAGTTATGATTTCTGCATGATTATAAACCGAAAACCTCAAGTTGGCATAAAATGGAAAGTCTGCTTTTGCATATAATCCTTTTGTAATGGGTGTAAATAAATCTGATTGCAGAGTAGTAATGATGAAATTTCTAGGAACTGTAAATTTTTGAGGATTTCCTTTGCTTATCGTCACTGTACCAATAGCAATATTGTTATTGTAAATAGTTACGGGAAATGGAATAATTCTATTTGTAGATAAATATATTTTCTGAAAATCGCTTCCATTGGTAGTTCTATCCATCATTGGAGCAAAATAGTGCTCTCTGTCTAGCTGCGCAAAACAAATTTGGAATATAGGAAGGAAAATTAGAAGTGATAAAACTTTCTTCGTGCTTCAATTTTAAAATAAATATACTGATATTATTTTTAATTATTAATAAAGATAAAAAAAACACGACAATACTGTCGTGTTTTTTTTAAAAAGTTAGTGAATTTTAGTCTCTATTTTTAACTAATATCCAACCAGAATATTTAACTGGTACTTTTCCAGAGTTTGGTTCGTTCCAAGTAATACTGTACCAATATGTTCCTGTATATACTTTTCTATCATTGAATTTACCATCCCATCTGAAACCATTGTTTTTGTCTGCTGTATAAACTTTGTTTCCATATCTGTCAAAAATAGTGAAGATTAAATTATCTTTATATGCTAATGCACTATAATCTACAAAATCATTCACAGAATCTCCATTTGGAGTAATTGCATTTATTAAATTTGGAACTGTAACTTCTACAGAAACAGGCTCGCAATCATTTGCATCTTTTACATAAAATGTATTTTGACCTCTTGGTAAATTTGTAAACACGTTAGAAGTTTGCCAAATTACACTATCTATAGAATATTGATAAGGAGGATTTCCACCAACTACAGAAAGTGTTACGGTATTATTGCTAATATCTACATTAGAAATTACAGGATCTGCATATTTTAATACTTTCACTTTTTGCAAAGTAGGGCAGCCTTCTGTAGTCAATATTACTGAGTATTCTCCAATTCCAACTCCAGAAATAGTT
>CAXYUO010000180.1:0-5509 GCA_964292185.1 uncultured Frigoriflavimonas sp. | reverse complement strand
TTTCATTTTCTTTTTTGAAATTCGTAGAAAATTGATCTTCTATCGTATTGGTAAATAATTTAATTTTTCCACCAACTAAAGATGCCACAATTGCAGCGTGATCTTTCATTATTTGAAAATCTCCGTTTTTACCAGGAAGCAAAACTGATTTCACTTCTCCTTCAAAAATTACCGTTTCCGGAGTTAAAATTTTTATATTCATTTCTAAATAGATATAAGAGTCAAGAACCAAGAGCCAAGATGTAAATTATCTTGAATCTTGATTCTAGTATCTTGGTTCTTTTAAGCGTTTTCTGCTATTAATTTCTCTCCTGCAACAATCGCTTCTTCTATGGTTCCTTTTAAGTTGAAAGCTGCTTCTGGAATGTGATCTAATTCTCCATCCATAATCATATTAAATCCTTTGATAGTATCTTTTATATCTACCAAAGATCCTTTCAAACCTGTAAATTGTTCCGCAACGTGGAAAGGTTGAGATAAGAATCTCTGAACTTTTCTCGCTCTGTAAACTACTAATTTATCTTCTTCAGAAAGTTCTTCCATTCCAAGAATTGCGATAATATCTTGTAATGCTTTGTATCTCTGTAGAATTTCTTTTACATTTTGTGCACAATCATAATGCTCATCACCTAAGATTTCTGCTGTAAGAATTCTTGAAGTAGAAGCCAAAGGATCTACCGCTGGATAAATTCCTAAAGAAGCAATTTTTCTATCCAATACTGTAGTTGCATCAAGATGCGCAAAAGTTGTAGCTGGTGCAGGATCCGTTAAATCATCTGCAGGAACGTAAACCGCTTGTACAGAAGTAATAGAACCATTTTTAGTAGATGTAATTCTTTCTTGCATCGCACCCATTTCTGATGCTAATGTTGGTTGGTAACCTACTGCAGAAGGCATTCTTCCTAAAAGTGCAGAAACCTCTGAACCTGCTTGTGTAAATCTAAAGATATTATCTACGAAGAAAAGTACATCTCTACCTTGTCCTGCTCCATCTCCATCACGGAAATATTCTGCAATCGTAAGACCAGAAAGTGCAACTCTTGCTCTTGCTCCAGGAGGTTCGTTCATTTGACCAAAAACAAATGTACATTTAGAATCTTTCATTTCTTCTAAATCTACTTTTGCAAGATCCCAACTTCCTTCTTCCATAGAATGCATAAAAGCATCTCCGTATTTTATAATACCAGATTCTAGCATTTCTCTTAAAAGGTCATTTCCTTCTCTCGTTCTTTCACCAACTCCACCGAAAACTGAAAGACCACCATGTCCTTTTGCAATATTATTAATTAATTCTTGGATAAGAACTGTTTTACCAACTCCTGCTCCACCAAATAATCCAATTTTTCCACCTTTAGAATAAGGTTCTACAAGATCGATTACTTTAATACCTGTGAAAAGTACTTCTGCAGATGTAGTTAATTGATCAAATGCTGGTGCTTCTCTATGTATTGGTAATCCACCAACTTTAGAAACTTCTGGTAATCCATCGATTGCATCACCTATTACATTAAACAATCTTCCGTATACATTTTCTCCAATCGGCATTGTGATAGGTACTCCATAACCTACAACTTCTGCACCTCTTTGTAAACCATCTGTAGCATCCATTGCAATACATCTTACTGCATCTTCACCTACGTGTTGCTCTACTTCTAAAGTAATTTTGTCGCCATTTTCTTTGGTAACAACTAATGCATCATGTATACTTGGTAAATCTTCTACTGTAGAGAAAACTACATCGATTACTGGTCCAATAATTTGAGAAACTTTTCCTTTGATTTGGTTTGCCATTGCTTATTTTTTTCTTGGTGCAAATATAAGGAAAGTTCCGAAATCTACAATTGGATTAATTAAAAAATTCATCATATTTGCATTCTAAATTTTCGCTTTGCATATTTATCAAGATTTTAAACAATATTTTTCTAAAAAACCACTCGCTCTTTCCCTCGGAATGTTTGATGGAGTGCATTTAGGACATCAATCTATTTTAAAAACAATTAATGATATTGCCGTTTCTCAAAGTCTAGAAAGTGCAATTCTTACTTTTTGGCCACACCCAAGATTGATTTTTAATCCAGAAGATGATTTAAAATTACTCAATAATTATGAAGAAAAAACAAAATTAATAGCACAAAATGGTATTCAAAATTTATTTTTACAAAATTTTGATGAAGAATTTAGAAATCTTACGGGAGAAGAATTTGTGAAGCAGATTTTAATTGAAAAATTGAATGTAAAGCATTTAATAATAGGTTATGATCACACTTTTGGGAAAGATAAAAGTGGTGATTTTCAATTATTAAAAAAAATGAGCAAAGAATATGGTTTTACGGTAGAACAATTGGAAGCCATACAATTAGAATATACCAATATCAGCTCTACAAAAATTAGAAATGCTTTGCAAAATGGTGAAATTGTAAAAGCCAACGAAATGCTTGGTTATCATTATCCACTTTCTGGAAAAGTGATACATGGTAAAAAACTGGGAAGAACTATAGGTTATCCAACGGCAAATTTAGAAATTAATAAAAATAAATGTTTACCAAAAAAAGGTGCATATATAGTAGATGTAGAAATTTCTGAAAAAAAATACAATGGAATGGCAAGTATTGGTACAAATCCTACGGTAAATGGAACAGAATTAACGGTGGAAGTTTTTATTTTAGATTTTGATAAAGATATATACGATCAAAATATAACACTGAAATTTCGAGAATTTTTGCATGAAGAAATAAAGTTTTCGTCTTTAGAAAATTTAGTAATAAAATTAAAAGAAGATGAAGTTTTTACGAGAAATTTCTTTAATTAAATGAAATTACTTAGCAATTACCTTTACCATTGCTTTAATATTTGATAATTTCTGAATTAAATCTTCTCTATTTTCTGCTAAAACATTGATGTGTCCCATTTTTCTACCTGGTTTGGTAGCTTTTTTACCATAAAGATGGATGTAGGTTTGCGGAAGCTTCATCACGTTTTCCATCCCTTCATATTTCACATTTCCGGTATAGTTTTCTTCACCAATTAAATTGAGCATTCCCGAAAAACCAAAATTTTCTGTATCTGCTAAAGGTGCATTTACAAGCGTTCTATAAAATTGTTCAAATTGAGAATTGGCGTTTCCTTCTTGTGATTGATGACCAGAATTGTGCAATCTTGGTGCGGTTTCATTCACCCAAATTTCTCCAGATTTATCTAAGAAAAATTCTATAGCAAAAAGGCCGCAAGAATTAGCAACTTTCATAAAATCATAAGCAATGTTTTCTATTTTTTCTTGAATTTTTATAGAAATATCTGCCGGACAAATATTAAAATCCAATAGATTTAAAATAGGATCTGCAACCATTTCTGTAATCGGGAAAGTTTTGATTTCTCCCAATTCGTTTTTAGCAATAATGATAGAAAGTTCTTTATCAATATCTACCAAAGCTTCTAAAACACTAGGTTCGTCCCACATTTTAGGCAAATCATTTTCATTTTTAATTACTTGAACACCTTTTCCATCATAACCACCAGTATTCAGTTTTTGTACAAATGGAAATGGGAAATTCATATCATTTTTAGATTGTATAATTTGAAAACTTGGTGAAGGAATATTATTTTTAAGATAAAACTCTTTTTGCAGAATTTTTTGTTGAATTATCTTAATAATATTAGGCGAAGGAATTACTTTTACACCAGAATTTTCCAACGCAAAAAGAGCATCAACATTCACATGTTCTATTTCTATAGAAACTACATCTTTGTCTTTTCCAAAATTTAAAACAGCTTCAAAATCATTAAAATTACCTTTTGTAAAATGAGAAATATTTGCACAAGAGCAATTTTCATCTGGATCTAATGTATAAAAATCGTCGTCGTATTTTAATGCGTTTTGTATGAGCATTCTTCCTAATTGACCGCCGCCTAAAATTCCTATTTTCATGATTTTTTGTAAAGTTGTAAAGTTGTGAAGTTGTGAAGTTGTAATTTTTTGAGATGAAAATCCGTTGTTTATCTGAAAACAATACTATTTAAAAAATATTTTCTACATTTTTCTCAATCCAGGCTACACAACTTGGATAATCTTCAAATATTTGATTATTTGTAATGAGTTCAGGTATAATTTTAATACGTTCCATCAAGTATTTTGGTTGTTTTTGAAGGTTTACGAGTAGAATTTTAATTCCTTTACTTTCTATATCGATAAATGCATCTTCTAGTGCAAAAACACCACTTTGATCCATATAATCTACCTTATCCATTATCAAAACTAAACAATTTGCAGTTTCTGGAATCAATGAAAGTTTTTCAGATACTTCATCTGTAACACCAAAAAATAATGGTCCACCAAATTCTTTAATGTAAACTTCTTCCGCCAAATTTTTAGGAATTCTATCTACAAGTTCGTGGTCAATTTCTTTTTCTTCAAATTCTACTGCGGTTTTTATTTTAGATTTTTCTGCGGTATTGTCTCCCATTTTCTTCATAAATACCAAAGCAGAAATTACCATTCCTAAAGCTACAGCTTCTATTAAACCAAGAAAAACGGTAAGTACTAAAACCAAAATCATCACGAAAGCATCTGCTTTAGGTATTTTTCTGATAGATTTTAATCCTTTATAATCCATCACTCCTATTCCTACTGTAATTAAAATTCCTGCCAATACAGCTTTCGGAATCATAGATGCAATTGGTCCTAAAGCGAGCAAAATAAATAATAAAAGTACTCCTGCAGTCATACCAGAAAGTCTAGTTTTTCCACCAGAATCTATATTCACAACAGTTCTTATGGTTGCACCTGCACCAGGAAGTCCACCAAAAAATGCTGCAACAGAGTTTCCAATACCTTGTCCTATCAATTCTTGATTACTTTCATGCTTAGTTTTCGTCATATTATCTGCAACTACAGATGTTAAAAGGGAATCTATAGCTCCTAATATGGCTAAAGAAAAAATATCTAAAATATGATTAGAAAAAATTCCTAAATTCACATTGGCAATCATATTACCTAGTTGAAATTCTGGGAAACCTTGAGGGATTTTATCTATTAAAGTTAAATTCCAACCGATTAAATAAACCAATAAACTCACTGCAATAAGAGCCACCAAAGTACTGGGGACTTTTGTAGTAACTTTTTTGAAACCATATATAATAAAGATAGTAAGTAAAACCATTCCGAAATGCAGATAATTAATATTTTGAATTGCATTTGGTAAAAATTTTAAAGTTCCAGCTGCAGAACCCGTTTCTTGTTTAGTAATTATTTTACTTTCATTTTGAATATCAGTATTGGTAATTTTTTTAGCTTCATTTAACGTAATTTTATAGTCTTCTAAAACTTTTATACCATCTTTTGATTCACCTTCAAGTATCTTATTTAATATGCGTTCTTCTGCTTTTGGAGTATTATCTTGTAATAATGCATTGTCATTTTCAGGATTATAACCTAAAACTGGGAATAACTGAGTAACAATAATAATAACACCAATACCACTCATAAAACCAGAAACCACAGGATATGGAATGT
>CAXYUO010000179.1:0-5542 GCA_964292185.1 uncultured Frigoriflavimonas sp. | reverse complement strand
GTCTTTTATTTTATAAAAAAATGTAGTCTCTTTATATTCCAATTTTTCTATAATGTAATTGATCTTAAACGGGGAATTTTTAAGAATGACATCTATGTTTTCTATAATATTTATATAATTTTTTATTTCTACTACCATTTTTATACATTTTAAACTATAATATTATTACAAATGTAACTATAAATATTTAGAAAAAACTACATCGTCATTCCAATCTCAATTCCTTTTATTTTTTTGTAAAGATCTGTAGCATAATTGTCTGTCATTCCAGAAACGAAATCGATAATGCCCAAAACTTTTTGATAATCTGTTCCGTTTTTGTAATTGAATTGTTCTGGAAGCAGTTTCAAAGCCATTTTATCATACGATTTTTGCAGATTTTTTTCTTTTAAAATTGATGGAATAAAATGATCCAACAGTTCATACATTACATTATAACCAGCATTCTCTATTTCTACAACTGCTTTGTAAGCATAAATATTTTCTATAGAAAATTGCTGAATTTCTTGTAAAGCAGGATTTTCTTTTTTAAATAAATCTAATAATGGAAACTCTAAACTTCCCTCTAAAATTTTATTAAAATTACCTTGATACAATTGCACCGTTTTATTAATTAAAGCATTGATTACCTTTGCTCTAAGATAAGAAATCCGCTCGTTTTTATTAGAAATAAGTGCCATTTTATCTTTCACTCTCGATAAATTCTGATTTTCTGATTGTATAAGGTCCAAAAATAAATTTTCGCAATCGGAAGTAGAAACAATTCCCAATCTGTGTGCATCTTCCATATCGATAATTTGATAGCAAATATCGTCTGCAGCTTCTACCAACCAAACGAAAGGATGTCTTTTAAAAATTAATGGATCTTCGCTTTCTTGTAAAATATCGGTGTTTTTGGCGATTTCTAAAAAAGTATTCTTTTCATTTTGAAAAAAGCCAAATTTCTTCCGATGAACAATAGATTTATCTTTTGCAGAAGCTTCACAAGGATATTTTGCAATACTTGCTAAAGTGGTAAAAGTCAATTGAGAGCCACCCAAATCTTTCCCATTTTGTTGGTTGGTCAAAACCCGAATTGCATTGGCATTTCCTTCAAAATTAACAAAATCTGCCCATTCTTTTTTGTTGAATTTTTGTTTTAAATCTTGTTCATTTCTTTCAAAATAACTGGCAATTGCATCTTCTCCAGAATGTCCAAATGCAGGATTTCCCACATCATGACAAAGGCAAGCTGCAGCCAAAACATTACTCAAATTATGCAAATAAAATTCTTGAGAATCTGCAGAAAGTTCATTTTTAAAATTTTCAGCAATAAAACTTCCAATTATGCTTCCCAAACTTCTTCCAACAGAAGAAACTTCTAAAGAATGTGTTAATCTATTATGCACAAAAACGCTTCCTGGTAAAGGAAAAACTTGGGTTTTATTCTGCAATCTTCGGAAAGCTGAAGAAAAAATGATACGATCAAAATCCCGCTGAAAATCGGTTCGATTTGCAATTGAAGGTGCATGATTTCCGCTGCGTTGGTTGGTGTAAAGAGAATTGAGATTCATGTTGGCAAATTTAATAAAATAAGATTGCTCTCTTAACAAAAAATATTTTTACTACTCTAATTTATACTTCCCCATAATTACTTCACTTACAAACTGCATTAATTCAATTTGAGTTTCGTAATTATCAGGAAAATAAAACTGATCAGGTTCTCGATTCTTGTTTAAAGTTTTGAATGATTTTATTATTTCCATCAAATTTTCTTTAGAAAAATCTTTAAAATTGTAATACAAAGTTCTATTAAAAAATTTAAAATTACTATTCAAAATATCTTGCTTTTTCTTCTCATCCCAATTGTTTTGAATAGCAAACTGATTGATCAACAATGTGCAGTAAATAGTAACATAATTTTCAAAATTTGTAACTTTAATTAGCTCATCAACAAGTTTTTTCTTGTCCGCTGAAATTTCAATTTCTGGAGGTGGAGGTGCAGAAAATTCTTGTCCAAATGATAAAACGGAAGTAAATAAAACAATAACTAATAAATATATTTTCATGTTTTTTTTAATCTAAAATTGCTAATTTTAAATAATATTTTAATTAAAAAATGGATTTATCTCCCAGCCAAATATTTCTGCCATTCCCAAGTGGTTTTCAAGCTTTCTTCGAGTGAAGTTTCAGATTTCCAGTCGAGTTCTTTCTCGGCTTTTTCGGCGTTTGCATAAGCTATTGTAATATCTCCTGCTCTTCTTTCGCAAATTTTGTAGGGTACTTTTACGTTGTTTCCTTTTTCAAAAGCTTGCACCACTTCCAAAACAGATGAACCTTTCCCTGTTCCAAGATTATAAACATCTACAAGCTCTTCTTTTTCTTCATTAATCAATTTTTTCAAAGCTTTCACATGAGCTTTTGCAAGATCGACCACATAAATATAATCCCGAACTGCGGTTCCATCTTCGGTTTCATAATCATTGCCCCAAATAGAAAGTTGCTCCCGAATTCCGGCAGCAGTTTGTGTAACATAAGGCACCAAATTATTAGGAATTCCGATGGGTAATTCTCCCAATTTTGCAGAAGGATGCGCTCCAATTGGATTGAAATATCGTAAAATACTCACTTTTCTTTGGTACGCTTTTGCAAAATCTGACAGAATTTCCTCTCCCATTTGCTTGGTTTTTCCGTAAGAAGATTCTGGCGTTTTCAAAGGTGTATTTTCGTCAATTGGTTGAATATCAGCTTGTCCGTAAACGGTGCAAGAAGAACTGAAAATAAAATTGGAGATTTCTCTGTCTTTAAATTCTTGCAAAACATTCATCAAAGTCACCAAATTATTTTCATAATATTCCAAAGGTTTCACTTGGCTTTCTCCAACTGCTTTATAAGCCGCAAAATGAATGCAACCATCAATTTTAAAGGCATCAAAAACTTGGGTTAAAAGTTCTTTTCTACGAAGATCAAATGGAAAAAAAGCGGGTTTTTTACCTGTAATTTCTTCAATATTTTTTAATATAAATTTTTCAGTATTTGATAAGTCATCGATGATTACGACATCAAAATCATTGTTGAGAAGTTCTACAACGGTGTGAGAACCGATATAGCCGAGTCCGCCAGTTACAAGTATTGTCATGTTATTTGGTTGATAGTTGATTTGAAAAATAATTGAATTAAATTATTCTTTAATTTTATTAGGATTTTGATGAGTACTAAAAATTCTTAAAATAATTAGCTCTTCTTTTTCAATTTGATAAATCATTTTAAAACTCCATTTTGTAACAAAACGAATGTTTTTTTTATTAAAAATAGGTTCAATCGGAAATTTTTCAGGAAATAACACTAAACTTTCTGACAGTTTTAACAATTCATCTAAAACCATTTCCGCATTTTGTGGACTTCTTATTGCTATATATGATATTGCTTGTTGCAAATCTGAAAGAGCTCTATCTTCCCAAGTTAATTTCATTCATCACAATTTTTCGAACATTTTCTACGGAATGAAGTTTTGCGGTTCCGTTTTTTATTTTATTTTGTTGGCTTTCCATTTCTGACGTAAATTCTGCCTTTGTTAATGGTTTACCAGCAACGGTGTAACAAATAACATCATCTGATTTCAGAAGATTTTTAACTTTTTCTAAAAGAGACAAATCATTCAAGGACAAAATTCTCTGTGCTAAAGTGATTTTTAATGTATCTGTATTCATATGTAGATATTTATTTTTTTTATGGTCATATGGTTTCGCCTAATCTTCTTTGGTGTTTGTTTACGAATTTTTTAATGGCGATTTCATAACTGTAAATTTAATAATAACTTTTTTTAAATTTAAACTATTACAAAAAAATTTAACTTCGGTTTCGCAGAATAAAGGAGTTGACAAAGTTCCAAAATTCAAAATCAGTGATTATTTTAATATTAATTAGTTTTCTTTTTCTCCAATTTTGTCAATTTCATTTGCGATTTTTTTTTAGAGTATTTTTATTTAAATAAATAATATAAAAAATCAAATATCCTGTAATTGCGATTTCAAAAGCTAATAAAAAATTTACTAAAATAGTATTAGTATAAATTTTAACAACCATTGCAGTTGAATATATTAATAAAGCTAACACTATTACAGCCACAATATTCAATACAATTCTGGTATATTTAAATTTGTAATAGATAATTCCAGTCAAAAATAAGTTCAATATGAGATAAAGTAAATATAAATAATATCTTTCTTTAAATCCTTTAATTGAGATGTAATAGACTGCAAATAAAAAATATAATATGGAAATAAAAATATGAAAAACCAAAAAAAATTTATATTTACTTTTATCTAGAAATAAACTATCTCTCATATATTTATAACTTAAAAAACTCCAAAACAGCTTCTGTAATATACGTCAATTGCTCATCGTCCAATTCTGTGTGCATTGGCAAAGAAATTACTTCTTCTAAAAGTAGATCGGTATTCACAAAATCTGCATCGTTGCTTTCTTGAAAGTAGGCTTTTTGTTTTCTTAATGCAACTGGATAATAGATCATCGCAGGAATTTCTTTTTCTGTTAAGAATTTCTGTAAATCGTTTCTCTTCCCGTTTTTAATTCTCAAAGTATATTGATGAAAAACATGTGTAGAATAGTTTGCTCTTGTAGGAGTTTGAATTTCTGGATGATTGGCAAATGCTTCGTCATAAAAATCTGCAGCTTTTCTTCTGGCTTCGTTGTACCCATCTAAATTAGGTAATTTTTTACGCAAAACTGCAGCTTGAATGCTATCTAATCTTGAGTTTACACCAATTTCGTCATGGTAATATCTTTCGTACATTCCATGGTTTACAATTCCTCTTATTTTGTGAGCCAAAGCATCATCAGTAGTGAAAATTGCACCACCATCTCCATAACAACCTAAATTTTTAGATGGAAAAAAGGAAGTTGTTCCTAAAATTCCCATGGTTCCAGATTTTGCCGATTTTCCATCAGAAAAATGATAATCTGAACCAATTGCTTGTGCATTATCTTCTAAAATCACAATGTTTTTTGCTTTTGCAATTTCTATTATTGGTTCCATATTCGCACATTGTCCGAATAAATGTACAGGAATAATTACTTTAGTTTTATCAGTGATCGCAGCTTTCAATTTATCAATATTCATGGTGAAAGTATCTGCATCTACATCTACCAAAACTGCTTTTAGTTTTAATAAATGAATCACTTCTACCGTTGCAGCAAAAGTAAAATCTGCTGTGATAATTTCATCGCCTTCTTGTAAATCTAAAGCCATCAATGCAATTTGAAGTGCATCTGTTCCGTTTGCACAAGGTATTACGTGCGGAACATCCAAATAATCTTCTAATTCTTTTTGAAAACTTTTTACTTCTGGACCATTGATGAAAGCAGCGGAATTCATCACACTTGCTACAGCATTATCTACTTCTGGCTTTATTTTGTAGTATTGACTTTGCAAATCTACCATTTGAATTTTTTTCATACTGAATAATATTATTTTGTAAATTTACACTTATTTGATAATTTAAAAAAATGAAAAAAGCTTTACTTCTAATATTTTTATTTT
>CAXYUO010000178.1:0-5544 GCA_964292185.1 uncultured Frigoriflavimonas sp. | reverse complement strand
AGAAGAAGGTAAATTTAAGGAAATTGTAGAGAAGGCAGACCTAAAATCTTTATCTTTTGAAACCACCATTACAGAAGAAACCATTGTAACTCCAAAAGAAACAAAAATTCAAAAAGATATCAATCTTTTGGATCCAGAAACTTTAGCAGTAGGAGACAAAATTTCTGTATTAAATATTGGTGACAAGTCTTATTATTTAAATTCTGAAAAAGAAAAAAATGTAAGAGAAAAAGCGAAAGAGAAAAATGTAAATACAAACATCATCAAAGCAACTGTAAGCGAAATAAAAGAAGGCGAAGTAGAAATTCCAGCAACATGGTTTTTAATTTTAAATTCACTATTTATTATCGCATTTGCACCATTATTTTCAAAATGGTGGGAAAGCAAATATAATCCAAACGCAAGTTCTAAATACGGTCTTGGCTTAATACTATTAGGTATTGGTTTTGGCGCATTGGCTTTCGGTTCTACGGGAATAGAACCTGGTGCAAAAACTGCAGCAGTTAGTTTGGTATGGCTGGTTTTAGCATACTTATTTCATACTCTAGGAGAACTTTGCCTATCTCCGGTTGCGCTTTCATATATCAGCAAATTAGTTCCTGGTAGAATGATTGCTCTCATGTTTGGAGTTTGGTATATCGCCGTTGCAATTGGTAATAAATTAGCAGGTTTGCTCGGTAGTAAAATAGATAATATAACAGAGAATTATGACATGACAACATTTTTCTTAATATTCACCATTGTACCAATTTTCATTGGTTTAATAGGTGTTGCTTTAGGAAAATTAGTAAATAAACTAATGCACGGCGTAAAATAAGTTTAAATATTTTACAGAAATTTTTCACTTTGCCAAAGTTAAAATCTTTGGCAAAGTTTTTTTTTTAATATAACTGCAAAATTCAGACAATCTACTAATGTATAATTTCAATTGGTATTAATTTTGTTATTACAAATTTTTAAAACTACCTTTAATTCTAAATTTCATTTATGCGAAAAACAATATTTTTTCTACTGCTTTTCTCTTCTATTTTTTCGTTTTCACAAGTGAAATGGATGACTTTAGAAGAAGCTTTGTCTGCTCAAAAGGTTACACCAAAAAAAATATTGATAGACTTTTATGCAGATTGGTGCGGACCATGCAAAATAATGGATAAAAAAACCTACGGAAATCCGATAATTGCTCAAATTTTAAATGATGATTATTATTCCGTAAAATTCAATGCAGAAGGCAATGAAAAAGTAGAATTTCTTGGCAGAAAATTCTCAAACCCGAAAAACAATGCACGAAAAAAAGAAAATACTATGCACGAATTAACAAGCTATTTAAATGTAGTTGCAGTTCCAAGTACCGTATTTTTAGACGAAAATTCTAATCCTATCACCATTTTACAAGGCGCACTTACAGCTCAAGAATTAGAACCTTACTTACCATTTTTCGCAACTGATACTTACAAAAAAGTGAAAACGAGAGAAGACTGGGAAAAATATCAGAAGAAATTTAAAACCAGTATAAAAGATTAAAAAAAAATGATTTTCAAGTTTGAACTTTTTAAGTTTATTTTAAATAAAACAGATTTCACTACATGACAAAAAATATAATTCATAACCTATTGATTATTTGTAACTTAAATTTTTTAAACACAAAAGAAAAAATTATTTTCAGATTAAGTTAAAATAAGGCAATACAATAGAAAATCTTTAGATTTTCACAACTTTTGTGAACTTTATTAAGAATTTAATTAAAGACTTAGAAAACATAATAATTACTTTTGTGCCTTTTGTGGTTTTAAAATCCTGATTTGTAATTAGTTATAAATTTTTGTAATGTACTAAAAAAACAGATATAATTTCAATAAAAATTTTCTAAAACCCTTCTTTTTTCGGAAATTGCTGAAATAATTTATTTAATCTTTGAATTTATCAACCTCCATAGAATTTCTGAAAGGAATTGGTCCTGATCGTGCAAAACTCATCAAAAATGTTTTTGATATTTCTATTGTTGAAGATGTTTTGAACTTTTTCCCTATTCGATATTTAGATAAAAGCAAGGTATATAAAATTACAGATCTTCACGAAAATTTGCCAGAAGTACAGCTAAAAGGTAAAATTTCTAATTTACAAGAGATAAAAACGGGTCCAAAAAAAAGACTTTCTGCAAGATTTGAAGACGAAACTGGAGCCATAAACCTCGTTTGGTTTCAATACTCAAAATGGTTGAAAGAGCAAATTGTAGAAAATGAAACACTCTATATTTTTGGTAAAATTACTCAATTCAACCAAGCTTTTTCCATGGCACATCCAGATATTGAAACTGAAGATGCAGACGGAAAAATACAAACTTGGCTTCCTATCTATTCTACTTCCGAAAAATTGAGCAAAAGAGGCATCAATCAAAAATTATTTCAAAATATATCGAAAAATATATGTTTACAGGTTTCAAATTTAATTGATGAAACTCTTCCCTACAGTTTTTTAAAAAAATTAAACCTCATCTCCAGAAAAGATGCTTATCTCAATATTCATTTTCCGAAAGATGAAAATGCTCTGAAACAAGCTAACAGAAGATTAAAATTTGAAGAAGCTTTCTTTTTTCAGTTGAGTTATGCGATGAAAAAAGAACATCATCATAGAAATGCGTTGGGAAATCCAATGCCAATTGTAGGTGATTATTTTAATGATTTTTACAAAGAACATTTGCCTTTTGATCTTACCAATGCACAAAAAAAAGTATTGAAAGAAATAAGAGCAGATATGCGAAAACCTATTCAAATGAATCGGCTTTTGCAAGGAGATGTAGGTTCTGGAAAAACTATGGTAGCACTTTTGGCAATGCTTCTTGCGATGGATAATAATTTCCAAAGCTGTTTGATGGCTCCAACAGAAATTCTTGCTCAGCAACATTATAATGGTTTAAAAGATTTATTAAAAGACACGCCAATTTCTATTTCTTTGCTTACAGGTTCTACAAAAAAAGCAGCAAGAAAAGTAATTCACGAAGAATTATTAGAAGGAAATTTGAAAATTTTGGTAGGAACTCACGCAGTTTTAGAACCAATTGTTCAATTTAAAAATTTAGGATTAGCCATTATTGATGAACAACACCGGTTTGGAGTAGCACAAAGATCAAAACTTTGGGCGAAAAATGAAATTCCTCCCCATATTTTGGTAATGACAGCAACTCCAATTCCCAGAACTTTGGCGATGAGTTTTTATAGCGATCTTGATGTTTCTATAATTGATGAAATGCCAATCGGAAGAAAACCAATTACAACAGCTCATAGAAGAGAAAAAGATAGAGTTTCTGTCTATAATTTCTGTAGAGATGAATTGAAAAAAGATAGGCAAATTTATTTCGTATTTCCATTGATAGAAGAGTCTGAAACCTTGGATTACAAAAATTTAATGGAAGGATTTGCTCATATTGTGGAGCATTTTCCGGATTTTAAAATAGATATGCTTCACGGAAAAATGAAACCCGATGAAAAAGATGCAGCAATGCAAAAATTTGCAAGAGGAGAAACCCATATTTTAGTTGCGACAACCGTGATAGAAGTTGGTGTGAATGTTCCTAATGCTTCTGTAATTGTAATAGAAAGTGCAGAAAGATTTGGGCTTTCTCAGTTGCATCAATTGCGAGGTAGAGTTGGAAGAGGATCTGAACAGAGTTTTTGTATTCTAATGACATCGGATAAACTGACCAACGAAAGCCGAAAACGCATCAAAACAATGACGGAAACCAACGATGGTTTCAAGATTTCTGAGGTAGATTTAGAAATTCGTGGACCAGGAGATTTATTGGGAACACAGCAAAGTGGCGTTTTAGATTTTAAGAAATTAAATTTAGCCGAAGACGGAATTTTAATTGCTGAAAGTAAAAATGCAGTAGAACATTTGCTGAAACTAGATCCTTTTTTAAATCATATGGATCATCAAAATTTAAAAAAACATTATATAGAAAATTATAAAAAGACGGTGAAATGGAGTAAAATATCTTGAAAAAATGGAGTTTAAACTGCTCCCATCACATACATTTCTTCCATAGTAGGAGTTTCGCTTCCACCTTCTTTTTCCAGAGTAATTGCGAAAGCTTGCGCATTAGGAATTTTTTTCATCTCCTGAATTTTGGTGCTATTTGTTTCGTACATTCCTGCATCTACAGGTTTTCCATCTACAATTGCCCAAAGTTGATATTGTTTACCTTCTGGAGCTTTTGGTAAATTTTCTACAGAAAGATAAACCATTTTAGAATTGTCCCAAAATACATTTGCCAACATTCCTGGATGCTGTTCTACACCTTTTAGTTTGATGTTTTCAGAATTCAAAATCATTTGATTTTGCTCTGCAAGCATTTGCATTTCTTTTTTGTTTTCTCTGAGTTCTAAATTACTTGCTTCCAGATTTTTCTGAATATTATAATTTTGAAATATATTCCAACCTAAAGCCATTAATAGTGCAATAGAAGCTGCTGCAAGCCAAGTGCTTACAGAAGATTTTTTTTCAGCTGGAGAAATATTTAGTTCTTTTAAAATTGTAGTTTTCACTTCTTCAGATGGTTCTACCTTCAAAATAGTTTCTTGAACTACAGGTTTTTCAAAACTCAATTTACTGAAAATTTGAGCTTTTAATTCTGCAGGTGGTTGTACGCTATTTGCAAAAGACAATTGGTTTATCGTTTCTTGAGCCTCTAAAACAGCTTGCTTCACTTCTTCGTTATTCGCCATCACACATTCTAGAATAGAAGATTCCTCTTTAGGAAGAACTCCCAAAACGAATTTTTCTATGATGCCAGATTCTATGTAACTTCTTATGTCCACTACAAATTATTTTTAAATTCACTTAAAAGCGTTCTCAATTCTTGAAAAGCAGCTCTTGTTCTTGTTTTCACGGTTCCTAAAGGAATTCCTAAATTTTCGGAAATTTCTTCTTGTGTGTAACCACCAAAATAGGCTTGATTGATAACTTCGCTATAATCATCCCTAAGTTGATCTACAACATTACGCACTTCATTAAAGTTGTGCACTTGTTCAGTTGTAAGTTGTTTGGTATTATTTACGAAGTCTGGAATGCTTTGGTTTTTTAGATTGTTTTTAAAATTCTTAGAACGTATTCTATCAATCGCAGAATTTCGGGCGATATTCAGCATCCAAGTATATAAAGCACCTTTAGTTTCATCAAAACTATCGATAGAATTCCAAATTTTAATGAATACATCTTGCAAAACTTCATTGGCTTCATCTTCAAAAAGCACCACTTTTATAATAGTACCATACAAAGCTGCTGAATAATTTTCGTATAAATAATTAAACCCTTTTTCTTCTCTATTTTTCAAGAGAAGTACAATTTCGATCTGGGTAAGTGTTGTTTTTTGCAATATTTTTAATTCGAATCAAATATAGTTTAAAAAAAATAAATACAATGGAATATTGATATAACATTTAAAATTAAAACCTTTGATTTTTAGTACATGACAAAAAATAAAATGTGAAAAATTAACCACAAAAGATACTGTGTTAATTTCCAAATTTTTTCTGATATTTGTATAAA
>CAXYUO010000177.1:0-5593 GCA_964292185.1 uncultured Frigoriflavimonas sp. | reverse complement strand
GAACTTTTAAATGATTTTTATAACAGATTTTTTCTTTATCGGACAGTAGTGATTTCAAAGTTTAAGTTATTGGAATGACGATTTCAAATTTTGCCAAAAAAAGATAGAAATTAGTAAAAATGTAATATTTAAATGCAGCGAAGTTTTAAAACATTTCAATGTAAATAATGATGTCAGCGAAGATTTGTGGGAAAATGGTAATGGTGTTACAATCTACTCAAAGAATTTAACTGAAATTATCTTTAATTTTTGTGACAAAAAAGATATTTTTTTTGAAAATGATTATTTAGAATTAGATGAAGATATTTTTGATGAAATTGTAAATTTTAGAAGATTTGATGATGAATCTAAAACGCGAAGTCAAATAGTACAATTTTTAAAAGGAACTTTTGATAGCAATGCAGTAAATGATATTTTTCATTTTTGGAACGGAGAAAGTAAATGCATGTTTGTTTATAAAATTTTAAAACGGTTTGCTGATGAAGATGACACACTTTATCTTGAATCACATTTCAGAACGCCATGGGTTGATAAGATTTCCTATAAAAAAGGAGGAAAAATTACAGAATTGATGAATGAAATACAGAATATATAAATAATAACATGACCAACAACGACATATTCCGAAGAATAAGATTTTTATTTAATTATCCCGATGCGAAAATGCAGCGCATCTACAATTTGACACAATCTAAAACAGATGAAAGTCAGATTATCAATTGGTTGAAGCGTGAAGATGAAGAATCTTTTGTGGAAATGCGAGATGTAGATTTGGCAACATTTTTAGATGGATTAATCATAGAAAAACGTGGAAAACGTGAAGGCGAACAGCCAAAACCGGAAACAGTTTTGAACAACAATATTATCCTGAGAAAAATAAAAATCGCTCTAAATCTTACTTCGGATGAAATGCTTGAATTATTACACAGTCAAGATAAAAAAATAAGCAAACATGAATTGAGTGCCTTTTTCAGAAATTCCAATCATAATTCTTATAAGCCTTGTTTAGATCAATATTTAAGAAATTTTTTGAATGCTTTGCAACAAAAAAGTAAGAATTAAAATCTAAAAACAGTTTGACAATCCTTAAAATGAAAAAACTCCTTTAATTAAATTAATAAGGAGTTTTTTCATGTTTAAAAGCAATAAACAAATTTACAAATATCAATCACATTACTTATATTTATTCGTTCTACATACCATTTTTAATAATAAAATATTATTTCATTAATAATTATTAATATTTATGCAATTATCAGCAAAATTATTTATAATTTTAATTATTGAAATCGCCGTCAAAATTTCCAATGAAAATCAGGCGATGATAATTAAAAACACAAATAACTTCAAATGAAAAATGGTTTAGCACAAAGTGTTAGTAAAAACAGCATCATAGGATTATTGTTATTAATAATTTTATGTTTTGGAGGCTTTTTTTTATATAAAAGCAATCAAAAAAGTAACGATGAAATAGTTTCTAATAAAGCAGAGTTCTCTAAACCAGAAGCTGATAAAGAAATTATTTTAGAAGAGTTTAATCCAAATGAATTATCAAAAGATGGTTGGATCGCACTTGGATTTACAGAACATGAAGCGAGTACAATTCTAAATTGGAAAGATGTTTTGGGAGGTAATTTTAGTAATAAAAGCCAATTAAAAAAATGTTATGCCATTTCTAAAGAAAAATTTGAGCAGCTAAATCCTTATATTTTATTACCAGAAAAAAAAGAAAATAATTTTCAACAAGAGCATTTTCAAAATTCTTTTACACCAAAAAATCAGATAAAAATCGCGGGTAAATTCAATCCAGATAATTATTCCGCAAATGATTGGCAAAAAATGGGATTCTCTGAAAGACAAGCAGAATCTATCGTGAAATACAAGAATTATTTGGGTGGAAGTTTCATCAGTAAAGAAAAATTTAAAGAATGTTTTATTATTAGTTCAGAAAATTATCAAAAACTTGCACCTTATCTAATCTTGCCCGATTCTGCTCCAGCTAATTCTGTCAATACTTATGCATCAAAAAGCGAAAATTCAACAAAAATTCAGCAAAAATATGCTCCGTTTGATCCCAATACTTTGGATTTTGATGGTTGGAAAAACCTTGGATTTTCTGATAAACAAGCCAATGTAATCATCAATTATAGAGTTAAAAACTTACGTGGAAGTTTTAAAAATTTAGAAGATATTAAGAAATGTTTTGTAATTTCTGAAGCAAAATTTGAAGAAATAAAACCTTTTATTGTTTTAAATGAGCAAGTTATAGATGCTAACTCTCCTACTTCTGTATCTTCTAAAACTGAGAAATCGATTACTAATTTTGCAAATATAGATTTGAATGAAATTTCTGCAGATCAATTGATGGATTTTGGTTTTGATAAACGTGCAGCAAATAGTTTTATTGGTTTTCGGAAAAGTTTGGGTGGTTTTGTAAACAAAAATCAAATTTATGAAACCTATGCAATAGATAGAGAATTAGCAGAAAAATTAGAAAAAACTGGAACTTTAGATACGAAAAATGTTCAAAAATACACATTGGTAAATGCTCCAGAAAGTTGGTTGAAAACGCATCCTTATTTTAAATATTCTGCGGATAAAATTATTTTTTATAGAATTTCTGAACCAGATGACAAGAAAATCTGGAAATTCCTAAAAACAAAACCAGAATATGAAGCAAAAATGAGAATGTATTTGAAATAAATTTAAAGGAGTTTTTTTATAAAAATTTTTTTTAAATTTTCAAAATTTAGGTTTTAAACAATTATTATAGTTAATTTGTTTTGGAATTGATGAATTAATTCTTGTTAAGTTAAATAAGTATCATTTAAAAATGAATCTAATATTAAAAAAAAATCTTTGAAAAAGTAGTACATTTATTTTCAATTCAATTTTAATGTATAAAAAAAGAGCTTCTCATTGTTGAAAAGCTCCTTTTTAATTCTAGTCATTTTACTTTTTATACAATGGATCGGCTCCGATTGTACCTACCAAACTTTCTAAATATTCCTTAGAATTAGCTTCGGTAAATTTGTTTTTCACAAATGCTAATTTATCTTGTAAATTCAATTCTGAAACAAGATCAGCATTATTTTCATTAGCAATAAAACTTTCTATATATGCAATTTGTTTTTGGTAAAAAGCGATGTCTTTTTGTTGTTTTAATTTTAATCTTTCTTTGTACCAATCGCTATTGATAATGTAATCTCTTTCGAAATACGCTCTCAATTCTGGATCGCTAATTTCTTTGCCTTCATAAGTTCCGTACGCCATGATATGCAATAATATTTTTAATGGCGGAATGGCAGAATCTATACTTCCATCTTCAAAATAGCGTAACGCTACTTTTTCCTGTGCTTCCATAATATTGCTGATTCCATCTACAAAATCTTCCATTCCTTGCAATTCTGGTTTCAGCATTTTTTCATTGAAAACTGCATTTGGCTCATCAAATAAACGATTTAAACATCTTAAAGAGAATTTTTTTGTAATTCTATATCCTAATCTGCTCGCTAAAACTTTTTTTCCGTTGTATTCAAAATCTTCCATTTTTTCTAAGGAACCATTTTTGATAAGCAATTTCGGATCGCGATCTTCTGTATGCAAACGCGCCCAAATTTCTGGAATCAACAAACTTACATCATGATCTACTTTATTTTCGCCTCCTACATAACCTGCAGCAGTGCTAAATGCATCAGATTCGGTAAGAATATGAGAAAGTAATGCGTTATTCAAATCCGTAGTTGGCGTCAACATATTGAAAGGACCTTTTGTTAAAGCACCTTCAGAACCTGCTCCTGTTGTAGAAGGAGATTTTCCAGTAAGACTACAAATAAAATCCATGAACAATTCTGGCGCTTCTTGATAATGAATTGGGTTATAAACTGCCAAAGGGCGAATTCCCGCTTTTTTATCAACCGGATTATTTCTTCTTCCTGGTAAAACTGCATTGACAACATCGATTACAGGATCTTCAGATTTTATTTTTCGATACAATCGAACTCCGATTTCTCCTAAATAGCTGTCTTCCGTTTCATCAATAAAAATATTTTTTTCTAAATATCTTGGGTTTTTGGTCGGTTCTCCATCAACAATTCTCGTATGAGAAGGCAAACAAAAATATTCTTCTTCATTTGGACTATTAACAATACTGATAATTAAATCTTTAACAGGTTGCGTGTATTTATCAAAATTAATGGTGTCTTCATAAATTTCAGCCGCATCTTTTTTGGTTAAATGTTCGTAGTTGGTCAAAAACGTATTGTCTGAAACGATATCGCGTTCTGCACCTTCGTCATAACCTCTAATTATGGCTTCATCTGGTCTTTGAAACAAGTAAGATTCGCAATTTGCAACCACTTTAAAACTTCCATTTTTATAGTCTGTATTTAAGTTTTTAAATTGATTTCTTGGCAAAGTAATAGAAGCAGAAATATCATCTTCCATTTGGATTTTCTGACTTGCAGAGAAATCTGAACGCAATTTATTGAGCAACCAACGTCCTTCTTGGTTGAATCCGATTCTCACATAACTTCCTACTACAGGATTGTTGAAATAATTCAGTCCCGTTCCTTTTTGTCCATTGATGATATCTACAGACATGCACTCTTTCCAGTTTAAAGTATCGTAATCTTGACGGTATAATCGTTTAACAAACAAAACCAAAGACCGAATATGAACCGGAATATTTTTCACAAATTCATTGTATTCATCGTTGTTTTTTTCAGAAGGTGTCAATAATTTCACTGCAGAACCTAAAGATCTTCCTGGGCTTAAAAATGATCTTGAAGGCGGTAATTTAGAATCATAATTTTTATATCTTGTAGAATAATCGTATTCTATAATTTCATCTGCTTTTTTAAAATCTTCATCAATATCAATTAAATTGAAGGTACTGTATGTAATCGCATTCAGCATTGATTTAGAAATTTCAGATTTACCGCCACCAGAAACCGTACAAGGTTTATGACAAAAAACGCCTTCCGGAGAAGTATTTACAATTCTCCAAAGCGAAATGGCTTTGTGTTTTTCTAGTTTAAATTTATTTCCTGATGGATGAATGTAGGTTTTATTGGGTGATAATATTAATTTTTGCTCATTCCCATAAAAATCCCATGTAATACTATTGGTATTGGTATTGATGTATGCATTTTCTGGAATATAAACCAGATTAGGATATTTTTTATCGATGGCATAATTTCCTGTTTTTATATCAATTCGATCTCCTAATAAATCTTTCACCTCTTTGAAAGAAAATTTATTTTCATATCGTTCAGAAAACCCACTTCCATCTACAATATCACCCATTACACCACGTGGAAAAGCAATTGCTCCACCAGAATGCTCTTCTTCTACCAAACCAAATAAATTGGCAGAATAACTAATTTGAGTTTTAATTTCTTTTTTAGAATAACCGAAATAATTATCTGCAATAATGGTTACTACAACACCACGGTCATCTCTACAAGTTACTTTAAAAGCTCCTCCGTCATTATAGATTTCGTCTTCATTTTTCCAGCACATTTCGTCATTTCTTTGACGTTCCGTTGCATCATCCCAATGCGGCAAACCAGCCTCCATTTTCTTAAGTGTT
>CAXYUO010000176.1:0-5699 GCA_964292185.1 uncultured Frigoriflavimonas sp. | reverse complement strand
CAACTCTATTTCTGTCAGGTATACTTGCAATAAAAGTTTCAAAGTTTTTATCATTCTTTAAATCATCTCGCAAAAGAAGTTCATCAATAAAATTTATTTCATTAAGTTTAGATTCATCAAATAATTCAGAAAAATTATTTGGGAAATATTCTGGAAATTTTAGTTTTAATAAATAATTCAATGAAACATTTTTTTCTAAAGAATTATATTGGTCATATTCTACTTTGGAAATAGAAATATGTTTTTGAAATTTCATCAATTTTTTTTCACTTTCAAAAGATTTTATTTTTACAATTTCACTGAAATTTTCAATTTTATTAGCGATTTGTTTTGCTTCATTAATTGTGAAATTACCCCAGTTTTTAGATGTAGCAAATATTGCTTTGGTTAAGTCAACCTGTAATTCATTATTAAATTTTAAGCCTGCATCATCATTATCTAACCATTTTTCAAGACCAATTATTTTTTTTGTTTCTAAATTATATAAATCAGCATAATTTCCTATTTTATTATTTGAATATAATAAGTCTATTGTTCCAGATCCCAAACCTTCAATATCCATGGCCTTTCTACTAACGAAATGTTCAATTCTTCCCACAACTTGCGGTGCACAATGCAATTCATTCGGACAAAAATGATTGGCTTGATCTTCAATTTTTACCAATTCTGTTCCACATTCTGGGCAATTTTTGATGTATTCTATTTCTCGTGAATTGGCTTCTCTTTTTTCTTCATTAATTCCTACAATTTTCGGAATTATTTCGCCACCTTTTTCTACAAAAACAAAATCATTTTCATGTAAACCGAGTTTTTTTATTTGATCTTCATTGTGTAAAGTTGCCCTTTTTACGGTAGTTCCAGCCAATAAAACGGGTTTCAAATTTGCAACAGGAGTTATTGCTCCAGTTCTTCCAACTTGATAAACCACACTTTCCAATTTAGTTTCTACTTTTTCAGCTTTAAATTTATAAGACATCGCCCATCTTGGAGATTTTGCAGTATATCCTAATTCTTGTTGTTGTTGTAAATTATTGATTTTCAAAACAATACCATCGATTTCAAAAGGTAAATCATGGCGTTTTTTATCCCAATAATTGATAAAGTCTTTTACTTCTTCTAAATTTTTGCAAATTTTTGCATGATCTGAAATATTAAAACCCCATTTTTTAGAATTTTGCAATAATTCCCAATGCGTTTCTACAGGATATTTTTCAGCAATAAATTGATACAAAACTGCCGACAATCTGCGTTTTCTAACTTCTGTAGAATCTTGCATTTTCAAACTTCCACTTGCCGTATTTCTTGGATTCATGAATAAATCCAAACCTTCTTTTTCCCGATTTTCATTAATAGAATCAAAGTTTTTTCGGGTTAAATAAATTTCACCACGCATAAAAAAACGCTCCGGAAAATCTCCTTTTAATATCAACGGAACATCAGAAATTGTACGAACATTATTGGTGATTTCATCTCCTTGAAAACCATCACCACGAGTTACAGCTTCTACTAATTTCCCATTTTCATATAAAATAGAAATAGAAGCTCCGTCATATTTTAGTTCTGCAACAAATTCTACTTCACCTTTTTCAAAAGTTTTTTCGATGCGTGTTTCCCAGTCTGCCAAATCTTCAAAATCATAAGAATTATCCAAAGAATACATTCTAAATTGATGTTGAACAGTCGGAAAATTTTTCGTAATTCCGCCACCAACTCTATTTGTAGGAGAATTTTCATCCATCAATTCTGGATGTGCAGCTTCTAAAGCTACTAATTCTTGAAGTTTTTCATCAAATTCAAAATCAGAAATCAGAGATTCATCATTTTGATAATAAGCATAGTTGTATTGATGCAATTCTTTGCGAAGTTGTTGTATTTTATTTTGAATTGATTCTGACATGACGGATATTTTTACAAAAATAATTAAATGAAAGTAAAATTCATTTAAAATGTAAATTAATCTTATTATCATTATTTTTGCAAAAAAAAGTATGCAAAATTATCTTGAATTTAATTTTAAAATAAATCCACCAAAACCATGGAGCGAAATTCTAATGGCAGAATTAATCGAAGTTGGTTTTGATAGTTTCACCGAAGAAACAGACGGGATTTTGGGTTATGTTCAAAAAGATTTATTGAAAGAAGAAGAACTGAAAAATTTGGAAATATTTAAAAATCAAGAGGTTAAAATAGAATATTCTTTCAGCGAAATGCCAAATATCAATTGGAACGAAGAATGGGAAAAGAATTTTGATCCCATCAATATAGAAGATAAAGTTTTGATAAGAGCAGAATTTCATGAAAGTGGAAATTTTGAACACGAAATCATCATTCAACCAAAAATGTCTTTCGGAACTGGGCATCACGCTACAACTTATTTGATGATTCAACAAATGTTGGACATGGATTTCAAAAATAAAAAAGTTTTGGATATGGGTTGTGGAACTTCGGTTTTAGCAATTTTCGCAAAGCAAAATGGAGCGGGAGAAACTTTAGCAATAGATATTGACGAATGGTCGGTTGAAAATTCCATAGAAAATGCCGCCAGAAACAATGTAGAATTTAAAATAGAACAAGGAACTGCAGATAATCTTGGCAAAGAAAATTTTGATATTATTCTTGCCAATATCAATAGAAATATTTTAATTTCTGACATTCTGGTTTATGAAAAAGTATTGAATAAAGGTGGTCAATTATTGCTTTCAGGTTTATGCTTTTTTGATGTGGATGATATTTTGGATGTTTGTACAGAAAATAATTTAGTGCTTGAAAAGAAAATTCAAAGAGAAGAATGGGTTTCTTTGCTTTTGAGTAAAAAGAAAGATTTAGATTAAAAACTGATGAATTAAAATAAGTTTTTGAACATAATTTCGTAAATTGTATAGATATTTAAACTCCAATTTTAGTTTAAAATTATCTTCATTAAATTTCACAAAACAGATGAAAGCACAAAATGAAATAAAATTATTTGAATCTAAAAAAGTACGAACTTCTTGGAATGAAGACGAGGAAGAATGGTATTTTTCGATAATTGATATAATTGATACTTTAACGGAAAGTAGTATTCCGAAAAGGTATTGGAGCGATTTAAAAAAGAAACTTCTGAAAGAAGGAAGTCAGTTGTACGAAAAAATCGTACAACTGAAATTTGAAGCTACAGATGGAAAAAAATATGCTACAGATTGCCTAAAAACAGAAGAAGTTTTCCGTTTAATACAATCCATTCCTTCGCCAAAAGCAGAACCGTTTAAACTATGGCTTGCAAAAATTGCAAATGACCGCATGAACGAAATGCAAGATCCAGAATTGACAATTGATCGTGCTTTAGAACAATATTTGAATCTTGGCTACAGTGAAAATTGGATCAATCAACGATTAAAAAGCATCGAAATTCGAAAAGAATTAACAGATGAATGGAAAAGATTGGGATTGAAAGAAGGTCAGCAATTTGCAACACTTACAGATATTATCACCAAATCTTGGAGCGGAAATACAACCAAAGAAT
This sequence comes from uncultured Frigoriflavimonas sp., assembly GCA_964292185.1. GTDB lineage: Bacteria > Bacteroidota > Bacteroidia > Flavobacteriales > Weeksellaceae > Frigoriflavimonas. The sequence goes on along the minus strand of CAXYUO010000176.1, from coordinate 2,197 downwards.
ATAAAATTTTGAAAGGTCTGAAAAAGGAAAATCTGCGAGACAATATGACGAATACAGAACTCATCTTAAATATGCTTGCAGAAGCTTCTACAAAAGACATTTCTGAAGCTGTGAAGCCGAAAAACTTTGAAGAAAGTAAAAATATCGCAAAACAAGGTGGAAATATCGCCGGAAATGCCAGAAAAGAATTAGAATTAAAAACAGGAAAAAAAGTAATTTCCAATTTGAATGCGAAAACATTTTTGGAAGATAAAAAATTGAAATAGAAAAATATGTTCAAATTAAAACTACCCACAGATCCAAGATGGGCAAATATTGCAGAAGGAAATTTGGAAGAAATTCTTTCGGATCATGCTTGGTGCGAACAAAAAGCAGCTACAAATGCAACGCATCTTATCATTCAAAATTCTGAAAAACCAGAGTTGGTTTCTGCAATGCTCGAAATTTCTATCGAAGAAATGGAGCATTTTAAAATGGTTCACGATATTATTTTAGAACGCGGTTACGAATTCAAGCGTGAAAGAAAAGACGATTATGTAGGAGAATTAGCGAGATACATGAAGCAAAATTCTGATGGAAGCCGTGAATCTGGATTAATTGAGCGTTTACTTTTTGCAGCCATGATAGAAGCCAGAAGTTGCGAAAGATTTCGCGTACTTTCTGATAATATTGAAGATCAAAAATTGGCAAAATTTTACCGAGATTTAATGGAAAGCGAAGCTCAACATTACACTGTTTTCATAGGATTTGCAAGAAAATATGCAGAAACAATTGATGTAGAAAAACGTTGGGAAGAATGGCTAGAATTTGAAGCAGGAGTGATAAAAGGTTACGGAAACAAGGAAACAATTCACGGGTAATTTTAAACTTCCGACTTCCGACTTCCGACTTCCGACTTCCGACTTCCAACCTCTAACTTTTGTTCTTTTCCTCAATCCATTTGCTCATGTATTTTGTGCTTTTCAAGCTGTGATGTTGCAAAATTTGACCAAGAAAATTTTCCTTTCTATGATTATGTAAATTTCCCGAAAGTTGATTTATTTTTTCTACAAACTCTTCTTTAAATAATGCTTTTGAAAACCTTTTTTCTAGAATTTCATTAGCATTATTTTGAGCGTTTTTCCACAAATTTTCATCAGAATATAATGCTACAGATTTTTCTACAAACTCTTGCAAATCATCTTCTACAAAGCCGTTCCAAGGTAAATTTCCATGCATTCCTTCTGCTCCAATTGTAGAAGTAATACTTGGCAAACCATATTGCATCGCATCTAAAAGCTTACCTTTTATTCCCGCTCCAAAAGGAATTGGAGCAAGCAAAATTCTAGAATTTTTAAAGACTTCTTCTACAGATTCTGCTCTTCCTTTCACAAGAAAACCTTCCTTTTCATTATGCAATTGTTTCGCTTTTTCTGGTAAATATGCTCCATAAATATGAAGTTCTGCTTTTGGAAATTTATTTCTAATTAAAAGCCAAATTTTCTTTAATTGTAGCACGGTTTGCCAGTTCGGTTCGTGCAAAAAATTACCAATAGAAACAAAATGTTCTCTTTCAGAAAAACTTTTGTTTTCATTAGAAGAAGATTCAGCAAAAAGTGGCAAATAATACAAAATAGAAGAATTTATATTAAAAGTTGCTTGCAAAAGTTCCATTTCATATTCAGAGATTATTAAAGATAAATCACATCGTAAAATAGACGCCATTTCTCTTTTAAAAACATCAGAAATCAAATCAATATTATCTAAATTTCCATATTTTTTAAATGAAATTTCTCTCGCTTTTCGTAAAAAATGCAAATCTTCAGTATCTAAAATAGTCATCGCATTAGGATAAATTTCTGTAACTCGCCAACCAAATTGTTCTTCAGAAATATAGCGATCGTACATTACAATTTCAGGGGAAATTTGCTTTATTAAATCATCAAAAGAATCATCATTTAATTTAATATTGAAATATTCTACTTCTGAATTTAAAAATTTGTGAGAAAATTCTGAAACTGAAGCAGCTGATAAAAAATTGATTTTGTAATTCATTTCTTGAAATAAATCAATCAGTTGCAACATTCTTGTTCCTGCTGCAGTAGAATTTGGTTCGGGAAAAACAGTTCCGATGATTACTAAATTTTTCACTCTATTTTTTTTATCTTTAATTGGAATTGGCGTTACTGTATTTTCAGCTTTTTTACAGAAGAAATAC
>CAXYUO010000175.1:0-5708 GCA_964292185.1 uncultured Frigoriflavimonas sp. | reverse complement strand
TTAAGTGAACCAAAATATCCATCGTTTGATGATTGTGCTACTGTAGAATATACATTGTAAGCGGAAGCATCTTTTCCAGCTTGTGCCCAACTTGCTCTCAATTTCAAAAAGCTACCTCCTTGTAAAACTATTGCACTTGCACCTAAAGATGGATAAAAATAAGAATTGCTTCCTATTGGCAAAGTAGAAGTCCAGTCATTTCTTCCTGTAGCAGTTAAGAAATATTTGTCTTTGTACCCAATCTCTGCAGAAGCAAATACGAAGTAATATCTAGATTTATAATCACTTTGACCAATAATTGGTGTAGTAGCAGAATTGGATAATTCATAAAAATTAGGTAAATGCAAATCTGTAACAGAAGCCCCCAAAAAAGTTCCATTTTTCTCATTATAACCAACACCTAATGCAGAATTTATTGTAAAATCTTTAACTTCTGCGTTATGATTTAAAGTAAAATAAGTATCATATAATTTATCTGTTCTTCTAGTCTCGCTTACAGCACCTACTACTTTATTAGCAGCTGCTAAATCTTGTGGAGAACCAGGAAGATATTGTACTATAGCACCTGTTCTTTTCACAGCTTCACTTTGCACATCTGCACCTAATTGCAAGGAAGCGGATAAATTGTCTGTGAAATCATAAGTGAAATTCAAATTACCAAAAAATCTATCAGATTTTGCTATAACCGTATTATTCGCTAAAGAAGAATATGGGTTTTGCGCATAAGGCGTAAAGAAATAAGAAGGAGTATTATAAATATTACTCAAATCTTGCATATCTACAAAACTAATATCATTAGGAATCTGCAATAATTCTTGGAAAAGTGATTTACCAAAAGATGCATCATCTCCTTGTCCACTTGGTATTGCACTTGTAGTTCTGTGAGAGTAGTTTGTAGAAACTCTTACTTTGAATTTATCAAATTTTAAACCTCCATTGAATCCAATATTTCTTCTTGCAAATTTATCTGCATCAGTTGGAAAAACTCCATCAGAAGTAATATCACTTATCGTTAATGCAGCGTCTGCATTATCTCCACCTCCAGACAAGGCTACGGAATTACTAAAAGTGGTACCAATATCAAAAAATTCTCTAACATTGTCTTCTAGAGCTACATAAGGCTTAATTTGTTGACTGTTATTCACAATTCTTCCCCATGGTCGAACTTGTCCATTGAAAGCTGCACCCCAAGATCCATTTTCATTGGAAGCTGCGGAAGATCCTTCTCCTACTACATTAGAATAACTTTCTCCTGCCCAACCTTGTCCAAACTGCTGTTGAATATGTGGTACTCTTGCTACTTCAGAAAAATCTATACTAGAAGAAAAATCTACTCTTAGTTTTCTTTTTCCTTTTTTAGTAGTAATAAGGATTACACCGTTTGCACCATCTTTACCATATAAAGATGTAGCTGCTGCACCTTTTAAGAAATTGATAGATTCTATAATATTAGGATCAATATCATTTACAGAAGAACCAGTATCAAAAGTACTGCTAAATCCTGCACTGCTTGAACTTACGTTCAGCATAGGAGTTCCATCAATTACATAAAGAGGTTGATTACCTGTTAGTGAAGAAAATCCCCTAGAAATCACCTTTGGAGTAGCACCTGGTTGAGATGGAGCAGAAATATCTACACCAGCTACTTTACCTGATAATGTTTCAAAAGGATTGGAATTAGCAACTTCACGAAGTTTATCGCCGTCTACTAGAGTTGCTCCATAGGAATTTGCTTTAGCTTGACGCTTAACACCAAGAGCTGTAATTACAACATCTTCGATGACTTGTGTTTTTATGGTGTCTTTCTGAGCATGCATCATTGTGAATGAGGAAGTCAGAACTACAACCAGAACACTTGTTGTTAGTTTTTTCATATCTATTTTAATTTTCAATACTACAAAAATGCAATTTTTTTCTTAACAAACCATAAATTATAGTTAAAAATTATTAAAAACTTGTTAAAAATAGAATTTGATGCATAGCTTTATGGCTTAAAATTATAAATACATGTTAAAAAATAATTGGACAGATTTCCTTATTGAAGTTGGATGTGATGAAGCTGGAAGAGGTTGTCTTTGTGGACCTGTAGTTGCTGCTGCAGTGATTTTTCCTAAGGATTATTACAATGAATTTATAAAAGATTCTAAAACATTAAGCATAAATTCAAGGAAAAAACTTGAAATTGAAATTAAAAAAAATGCATTAGATTATGCAATTGCAGAAGTTTCTCCAGAAATTATCGATAATATAAACATTCTAAATGCGAGTATTAATGCAATGCATCTCGCTATAAATCAATTAAAAACAAAACCAAATATAATATTGGTAGATGGAAATAGATTTCATAATTATCCGAATATTCCACATGAATGCATTATAAAAGGGGATCAAAAAGTTTTATCTATTGCTGCTGCTTCTATTTTAGCAAAAAACTACAGAGATCAATTAGTACTTAAAATGCACGAAGAACATCCAGGATATGGCTGGAATACCAACATGGGATATGCAACCAAAAAACACAGAATGGCACTCAAAGAATTTGGACCAACCAAATATCATAGAAAATCTTTCCGTTTGGAGTATGAAGACTGAAAAATTCCGAGTTTGAAGTTGTTGGTTCAAAGTTCTGCGACAAAAATTTAAAAATTGAAAAGTCAATTCTAATTACCTTGAATAAAAAACTTTAAATTGGAAAAGCAAAAAGTGGCAGCTACAAACTACCACTTTTTACTTTAAATTTTTGCCTTTTTACTTGAAAAACACTATTTCTTTTTATTGATGTTTTTTGTGTTTCCTTGCTGAACTTTTTGTTGTTCTTGTGCTTTTTCCATCATTTCTCTCATTCTTTTTCCAAATTTACCTTCTTTTTTAGCAGGCTTTTCTTTGTTTGATTGAATTTGAGCATGGATTTTTTTCTCATCCAATATCCAATATTTAATCACTAAAATGATGATGATATTAATAGCATTGGAAACGAAATAATACCAAGATAAACCTGAAGCAGACGTATTTAAGAAAAACAAAAATGTAATTGGGAAAATATACATCAATACTTTCATATTTGGCATTCCTGGTGCAGTTGGTTGTTGCATATTTCCAGATGTAAGTATCGTATAAATCAATATTACAGCCGTACAAGCAATTGCAAATACACTTAAATGGTCTTGCAAAAATGGAATATGAAATGGTAATTTTATTAAATCATCATAAGCTGTTAGATCTTTTGCGAACCAAAAACTTTTACCCCTTAAATCTATAAAATTTGGAAAAAACCTAAATAATGCATAGAAAATAGGAACTTGTAGCACTGCAGGAAGACAACCAGCCATTTGGTTTACACCTGCTTTTTTATAAACAGCCATTGTTTCTTGCTGCTTTTTCATTGCATCTGCATCTTTGTACTTTTCGTTTACCTCATCTATTTCTGGACGAATTACTCTCATCATTGCACTCAATTTGTGCTGCTTGAACATTACTGGAGATAAAATCAATTTAACAATAATTGTCATTAGAAAAATAACCCAACCTGCTGCAATTCCCCAACCAGAAATAAGATTGTACATCGGCATGAAAAACCATCTGTTCAAACTGCCAATAAAAGACCATCCTAATGGTAAAATTTCATCAAAATTTTTGTCATAGGTTTTCAATAATGGTAAATCTAATGGCATAAAATACCATGTAAAATCTTGATTTAGTTCATTACCGTTCATGGCTACATTTCCAGAAAACTCTAAAGTTTTCAAATATTCACCTTCTGCTTCTGTTACTTGACTACCTCTAGATTGCGTGAAACCATTTTTAGCTTCAAGTACAGATGCGAAAAACTGTTGTTTCACACCTATCCAATTTAAGGTTTCTTCTGGCTCATCCATCGCTTTGTTTCCATCATAATCATAATCTTTATAATTATTAAAAGCATAAGAAAACTCTGAATGCGTTTGTTCTTGAGATCTACCTTTTTCTTGATTTCTTACTTTATAATTCCAAATAAATTTCGCACTATTGCTATTTGCAATCTGAGATAAACCTTGAGTTCTTATTTTAAAATCTACCGTATATTTCGGCATCAATGTATATACAAATTGTATGACAGCACTGTTTAATTGGTGTGTAAATGTAATTTGATTACCTTTTGTAGAAGATGTAAAAACCAAATCTTTGGTATTGATTAGCTTTCCAGACTTATCTTTGAATTGAAAACCATAATTTGCAGAATTTTTGTGAATAAGCAATAACGGTAGATCAGATTCGTCTTTTTTCGAATCGTAAGCCTTATATTCTGGTAATTCTACATTAGAAATCTGAGCTCCAAGAGTAGAAACTTCAATTTTCAATTGCTTATTTTGCAAAGCAACAGTTTCTATAGAAGCGGCATTAATCTGAGGATTTACGTTTTCTGCAACCGCAACTTTAGAAGCATTACTTACTTGCTCTGTTTTTGCTTTATTTTGGTTCGTAATTTCTGCTTCTTTATTATTTTTATTTTGAAAATAAAACATAGCTCCCACCATAAGTAGTGAAAAAACCATGAAACTTATTATTTGCTTTTTGTCTATTCCGCTGTCTTGTTGCATTGTATAGGTTTTATAAAATTAAATAAGATAACTTAATATATTAAGAGCTATCAGAAAATTTTGAGTTGCAAAAATACTTAAATTTTTATTAAACGATGTTATTTTCTCCAATTGATTTATTTATAATCTATTGCTTAAAATTGGTTGGAAAATAAAGGAACTTTTTAAAAAAATCTATTTTAAAAAAAAAAATCTATTTTTGTATTGAATTAAAAATTTTAAAAACATGAATGTAACATTATCTTCAAAATTTGTAGCAGAAATGCTCGGAACCATGGTATTGGTTTTAATGGGTTGCGGAAGTGCAGTAATTGCAGGAGCAGACGGAACAACCGGAGTTGGATTATTAGGAATTTCTTTTGCCTTTGGTTTAAGTGTAGTAGCTATGGCTTATGCAATTGGGCATATTTCTGGCTGCCATATCAATCCGGCAATTTCTATTTCTATGGTATTTGCTGGAAGAATGGAAGCAAAAGAAGCTGCAGTTTATGTAGCGGCACAGATTCTTGGAGCAATTCTAGGAGCTGGTATTTTATATCTACTTGTAAGTAACCAAATAGCTGGTTTTACAATGGCAGAATGGGGTTTAGGTTCTAATGGATTTGGAAAAGGATATCTCGGAGAATACAATGCTACTGCAGCTTTTGTTGCTGAATTTATTTTCAGTTTTATATTCCTTTTAGTGATTTTAGGATCTACTTCAACTAAAAATATACACGGTGGTTTTGCAGGATTAGCTATTGGATTATCTTTAGTGCTAATACACATTGTAGGTATAAAAATCACAGGCGTTTCTGTAAACCCTGCAAGAAGTATTGGACCAGCTATTTTTGCTAGAGGAGAAGCATTATCTCAACTTTGGCTATTTATTGTAGCTCCAGTTTTGGGTGGTGTTTTTGCGGCATTTACTTATGGTTTCCTTATCGAAAAGAAAGAGAACTAGAAATTAAATACCAGTACAAATTGTAAGTGGACAAAATTAAAATTTTGTCCATTTTTTTTATTTTAATGGAGTAAAATTTTCCTACTCCCCAAGTTTTTTTTAGAATGGATCCAAGTATAAATTGAAGAGAATACCCGCTGCGCATTCTATGATAAAAAACAAGTAAAAAATGTTAATATTTAGTAAAA
>CAXYUO010000174.1:0-5748 GCA_964292185.1 uncultured Frigoriflavimonas sp. | reverse complement strand
CCTTCGCTTGCAGATATGAATGCAGGTACTAATATTATTACAAATCCTACCAATTACACTTCTGCACAAGGAGATGTTTATGTGAAAGTAACCACAGCACAAGGTTGTACAGGAAGTTCTAAAATTACTTTAGCCTTTTTTCCAGCAATTGTACAAACACCAGTAACATTAGTTTCTTGTTTTATTGAAGGCAACTTTGCTTCAGGTTTGTTTAATCTTACTACCGCAAATGTAACTACAACTGCAGGAGTTACTAAGAAATATTATATTTCTATGCAAGATGCAATAACTCAAAACAATGCAATTGCAAATCCAGCAGCTTATATATCTTCTTCTTCTGAAGTATTTGTAAGAATTACATCACCAAATCAATGTTGGAATGTCGTAAAAGTTATTTTAACCGTAACGCCACCAAAATATTCTTTAGTATTGAAAGACAAAATAATTTGTGTAGAAAAAGTTACTACTTTAGATGCAGGATCTGGTTTTACAGGATACCATTGGAGTACTGGAGCAACTACTCAAGTAATATCCGATGTTACAGTTGGTACCTATTTCGTAGATCTTACAACAGGATTATGTACTACAAGACAAACCGTGAAAGTTATTGCTTCTCCTATTCCGGTTGTAACCAATATAGAAGTTACAAATAGTACAGCTACTGTTTTCGTAAATGGTGGAACACCTCCTTATAAATATTCTCTTGATGGGATAACTTATCAAGATTCAAATATATTTAATGAACTTCCAAGAGGACAAAATTATGTTTTCGTGAAAGATTTCTTTGATTGTGTTGCTGTTAAAACAAATTTAACAATTCCAAATCTTGTAAACGCAATAACTCCAAATGGCGATAACATCAATGATTTTGTAGATTACAGTGCTTTAGCTTATAAGAAAAATGTAGTATTTTCTGTTTATGATAGATATGGAAACAAGATTCATGTAGGAGATAAAAACAATCTTTATAGATGGGCAGGAACCGTAAATGGTGGTAAAAAAGTAGTTACAGGTACATATTGGTACACCATAACTTGGAATGAACCAACAGGAAATTCAGAAGTAAAATATTCTGGATGGATTATGGTAAAAAATAGAGAATAATAGTTCTCCAAAAAATTTAACAAAACACTTCAAAGAAATTTGAGGTGTTTTTTTATTAACAATATAACATCTACATTATAAATGAGTTACAGCTTCTATTCGTATAATTGTTGGCAGTTTATTTTCAATATAAAATTTAAAAAAATTATCTTTGTTTTATGGCACAGAAAGAAACACTTTCAACTTTAATAGAAGGCAATTATGCAAAAGAACTTTCCATTTCTGATGGGAAAGTACCACCAAATGCAGTAGATTTTGAAAGATTAGTAATAGGAACATTTCTTATTGATAAAAAAGGGCTAGATTTTGCAATAGATCTAGTGAAATCTGATATTTTCTACGATCCAAGACATCAGGTTATTTTTGAAATTATTTTTAAACTCTACAAAGACAATCATCCGGTAGATTTAATAACCGTAATCAATGAACTAAAAAAAGAAGAAAAACTTTCCATTGCAGGAGGAGATCAATATATTATAGAATTGACGATGGGAGTTTCTGTATCTGCACATATAGAATACCATGTTCGTGTAGTTTTAGAAAAATATATTCTTAGAAGTTTAATTAATATTTCTGCCAATGTTATAGAAAAATCTTTCAAAGATTCTACAGATGTTTTCGAATTGCTAGACAAAGCAGAGCAATCTTTCTTCGATATTACAAACGGAACCATCAAAAAAGGTTTTGATACTGCAAATACTTTGGTAAAAGAAGCCATCGAAAAAATTAAATTAATGAAAGATCAAGAAGGAATTTCTGGTATTCCTTCTGGTTTTTCTGCATTAGACAAAGAAACTGGTGGTTGGCAAAATTCAGATTTAATTATTATTGCAGCAAGACCAGCAATGGGAAAAACAGCTTTTCTGCTTTCTATGGCAAGAAATATGGCAGTAGAACACAACGTTCCTATCGCTTTATTTTCTTTAGAAATGGCTTCTATTCAATTAATTACAAGAATGATAGCTTCCGAAACCAGCATATCATCTGATAAATTTAGAAAAGGAAATCTTTCTGATGAAGAATGGAATAGGCTTTTTCATAACGTATCCGAATTAGAAAACGCACCACTTTTTATAGACGAAACGCCATCACTTTCTGTATTTGATTTTCGTGCAAAATGCCGAAGATTGGTAATGCAACACGGTGTGAAACTCATAATGGTAGATTATTTACAACTAATGACAGCAAGCAGTGGTAATAAATCTTCTGGAAATAGAGAGCAAGAAATAGCAACCATTTCTAGATCATTAAAAGCAATTGCAAAAGAATTAAATGTTCCCGTAATTGCACTTTCTCAGCTTTCTAGAAGTGTAGAAAACAGACCAGGAAAAAGACCACAACTTTCTGACCTTAGAGAATCTGGAGCAATAGAACAAGATGCAGATATAGTTTCCTTTATTTTTCGACCAGAATATTATAAAATTGGTCTTTGGGATAATGATCCAGAAGGTGCAGAAACAAGCACAGACAATCAAGCAGAACTCATCATTGCAAAACATAGAAATGGTGCAACTGCAGACGTAAGATTATCTTTCTTAAAGAATTTCGCAAAATTTGCAGATTTGCAATCCAATAGTTACGGATCAGATTATCCTTCCTCAAACTTCGGACAATCTGCAGAACCAAGTGGTTTCGAGCAAATAAAAACTACCATTCAACCAGGTGCAGCTTTTGATTTGCCAGATAATTCTAATCTAAGTGGATCTTCCATGAATGATTTGGATGAAGACGATGATTTTCTTTATTAAATGACAATAGAAATTTACACAGATGGAGCTTGCAGCGGAAATCCCGGAAAAGGTGGTTACGGAATTCTCATGCGTGTTCCAGAAAAAAATTACGAAAAAAGATATTCTCAAGGATTTCAAAAAACTACCAATAATAGAATGGAACTTCTTGCCGTAATTGTGCCTTTAGAAAAACTGAAATCTAATGAAAACGAGATTCACATTTATACAGACAGCAAATATGTTGCAGATGCCATCAATCTAAAATGGATTTTCGGTTGGCAAAAAAGAGGATTTACAAAAATTAAAAACCCAGATTTGTGGAAACGTTTCTTCCCGTTATTGCAAAATCATAATCCAAAATTTCATTGGATAAAAGGACATGCAGGACATACAGAAAACGAAATCTGTGACCAACTCGCCGTGAAAGCGGCACAATCTAAAAATTTATTGATTGATGAATTCTATGAAAATCCGGAAGGTAATGGTTTGTTCAATTAGTTTTTAATTTTAAAGCTTTTTTCTTCACTACATGACAAAAATTTATAACAAATTGCAAATCAGAGTTTTAAAACCACAAAAGGCACAAAAGTAATTATTGTGTTTTTTAAGTCTGTAATTAAATTCTTAATAAAGTCCACAAAAGGTGTGAAAATCTAAAGATTTTCTATTGTATTGCCTTATTTTAACTTAATCTGAAAATAATTTTTTGTTTCTTTTGTGGTTTAAAAATTTAAGTTGCAAATAATCAATAGGTTATGAATTGTATTTTTTGTCATGTAGTGAAAGCTTTTTTCACAAATTTCATTCGAAGAAATTCACCATTCACAAATTCACTGCGAAGCAATCTAAAAAATTCCCTACATTTAATTATCTTTGTTCAATGAAGTATTTAGAAGCTTTACAAAAAAGATATTCGGTAAAAAAATTCGATAAAGAAAAATCGGTTTCGCCAGAAATCCTTAAAAATATTCTCCAAGCTGCTCAACTTTCTGCAAGCTCTTTGGGTTTGCAACCTTATGAAATTTTGGTGGTGGAAAGTGAAGATTTAAAACAGAAATTAATTCCTGCTTTTTACAATCCAAGTCAGATTTCCACTTGTTCTCATTTTATTGTTTTAGTTTCAAAAAAAAATTTGAGCGAAGATTATTTGGATAAATATTTTCAACATATTTCCACAGTTCGAGATATTAGTTTAGAAAATTTAGATCCTTTTAAAAACACCATCAATCAACATGTAGAAAGATTATCTGCAGAAGAAATCAATATTTGGGCAGAAAAACAAACGTATATTGTTCTTGGGAATTTGATGTTTGCTGCAGCTTTGGAAAATGTAGATACTTGTCCGATGGAAGGCTTTAACAAAGAAAAAATAGAAGAAATTTTAGAATTAAATACCGAAAATGAAAGCGTAAGTGTAACTTTAGCATTAGGATTTCGTGCAGAAGACGATATTTTTCAAAATTTCAAAAAAGTACGAAAACCAGATGAAAAATTGTTTAAGTTTTTGTAAATATTTGACTAACTTTGGATAGTAAAAATAGTAGAAATGAACGCAATAAGACAAATTGTGGAAGTAAAAGACCATAAAATAAATATAGATTTGCCAAAGGATTTTAACGCAGATACAGTAGAAATCATTATTTTTCCAGCCAAGGAAGACGATTTTTTTATTTCAGAAGAAGAAAAAAATTTGATGCGTGAAAGATTGGAAAACTCTAAAGAGGAAGATTTTGAATCTTGGGAAACCATCAAAATTAATTACCTCTAAATGTTTAATGTTCTCATTTCAAAATCTGCAAAATCAGATTTAAATGAAATTCACGAATACTACAAACTCGTTTCTGAAAAAGTTGGAAAGAATTTTATCAATAAATTTGAAAAGACAATAGATCAAATTAAAATAAATCCATATTTTCAAATAAGATATGATGATTTTAGAATAAAACAAGTTACTAAATTTCCTATTTTAATTCATTACATTGTTGATGAAAAAACCAAAACAGTTAAAGTTTTTGGTATAAGACACGCAAAGAGAAACCCTAAATATTTTACTGAAATTTAATTCAAGTTCAACTCTCAAAACTTTTAATTATTAATAATGATATTAACAACAACCAATTCCGTAGAAGATTATAAAATTATCACTTACAAAGGCATCGTTTCTGGCAGCGCTGTAAATATGCCAAAAATGACGATGACATTTAGTATGAAAAAATATTATGCTGATTTTAACGACACCGTTTTAGAAGTTAAAGCCAACGCTTTTAAAGAACTACAAGAAAATGCCGAAAAATTAAATGCAAATGCTGTGGTAGGAATTTTAGTAGATGTCGAGTTGACCACGAGTAATTACATTCTAGTTACAGTAACTGGAACAGCGGTTAATATTGCGAAGTATTAAATCGTTGAAAATAAAAGAAGTACCTTTTAATCTAATTGTTTTTAAATGTTTTTGATATTTTTATTTACTACATTGCTATTTCTTCTAACAATTTTATTTTTTTATAAAATTTATAAAATAAAGAAAATTTTTAATTTAAAAAGTATTACGAAAGTTGTAAATTATGCTTTGATAATTCAACTTATAATTGGGACAATTTTATTCTTCACTATTTTTTATTATAATAATGATGAACAGATAGATTTTACTTTTTACGAATATATTTTTCTAAAATCTTTTTATTATTACTTTACTATTGGTACGTATATCTATCTACCACTTGTATTTTTATTGAATCTAATCAATTTTTTACAATCTAAAAATCTAAAAAAAATTAATTAAATGACACAAACAGACATCCTCGTAATCGGTTCAGGAATTTCCGGACTTTCCTACGCCATAAAAATCTCCGAACAACTACCAGAAGCCAAAATAATCATCGTTACAAAAGCCGATGAAGACGAAAGCAACACC
>CAXYUO010000173.1:0-5804 GCA_964292185.1 uncultured Frigoriflavimonas sp. | reverse complement strand
GATTGCCGGTAGTGTTGTACATAAAAGCCAATAGAATAAACGCTTTGTAACGATTATTTCCATTGATGGTTTCGGTTTCGAAAACTTTTTTTAGCCATTTTTCCCAATACACAGAAGTTTCTGAAGTTCGGGTAAATTGATCGGTAATTTCAATGGTTGCTTGATAGAGTTTTTCCTCAATTTCTTTGGCTCGAAGATAAGATTCTTGATAATTTTCTAAAAAATTAGATATAATTATGTGATCTTCATACCGCATTCTAATCAAAAGATAAGAGCGATAATCCCTCATTAATTGATACAAAATTTGAAAATTAAAAGTGATTTTTTTGTAATTTTTTATGTAATCAATTAATGCTTTTTCTTCGGTTGAAGTTATTAAATCGAGGGCCAATTTTTTATTAAAATCCAGCAACCAAGCTGCAACTTGATCTACATCTCGAAGTTGCAATTTCTTCTCAACCCAAGTTTTTATATGATGGTATTTTCTTTTATCGAAATCGGAATTAAAAGACAATTCGCTTTCCGGATTTAAAGAATTTTGAATAAGATTTTGAAAAATTTCTTGCTTTTCTTCATCCTGAAAATTGCCTAAACTCTGCAAATATTTGGCTTCATGTGGCAAAAGTGCCTTGCTAAAATCTTCAAAAACTTTTAATTTGGGTTTCATTATTTACAAGACAAAAATTCTAAAATAGCTTTATTGGTTTCCGCAGGTTTTTCAAATTGAAGGAAATGACCAACTTCATCAATTACCACCAATTTACTATTGTTGATGGACGCTTTCGCAGATTTCGTTAATTCATCAATACTTAATAATGGGTGCAAATATTTATTGGGAATCAGTGCATCATTTTTACCAAAAATAAATAATGTAGGTGTTTTTATTTTCGATAAATCATCACTTACTTTATCGTCTATCATTCCTTTCACGCTTTTTTCTATCGCTAATGTATGCAATTCAAAATCGGAAGATTTCACGATATTTTTTCGATCCAAAATCATTTGATCGGCTTCTTTTGGCATTTTAAAAAAATTCAATTGGTAATTTTTATCAATTTGATCATCCGTTGTAGCCATAATAGCTTTAGAATTCACTACCATTTTCATTGCATTTCCTTCAAAATCGGAAAATTTTTCAATTCCAGCTGGAGCAATTAAAATCAATTTTTCTAAACTTTCAGGATATTTTACGGCAAATTTCAAGGCAGTTTGCCCTCCCATCGAATGTCCGACCAAAGTAAATTTCTTTATTTTTAATTGATCGGTGAATTCCTTTACAATTTCTGCAAAATAAGTGGGTGTAAATTCTTCCGCATTTTTATAGGATTTTCCGTAACCTGGCAAATCGATTGCGATGCAGGTAAAATCTTTCTTCAAAGTTTCTATATTTCTATACCACGCATCAGAATTACTGCTTAATCCGTGGAGAAAAACGAGCACTTTCTTGCTTTTTCCTTCTTTAGAATAAGCAATTTCACCTTCCTTTAATTGAAGATATTTCGTAGGAAAATGATAGGGTAAAAGCGTTTCTTTCATGTTTTTTGTGTTTTGCGCAGTACTTTGTAGAAAAAATAGGCTGAGAATAAAGATGAAAATAGTTTTCATTGGTCAATAAATATTTAATTATTTTGAGTTTGAAGTTGATACAAACGTTTTAAATCTTTTCGGGAAATCTTACCAAATCCCGTTACAGGAAACGATTTCATTTGAACAAATTCTTTTGGATGTTTGAAATTCGCCAACTTATCTTTTAAAAATTCACGAATATTTTGGTCAGAAATTTCTTCTTTGGTTTCCAGAAAAGCCACCCCTTTTTTGCCCCAAATATCATCATTCATCGGAATTACCAAAGAACGTAGAATTGATGGATGTTGAATAAGCACATTTTCTATTTCTTGCGGATAAATATTTTCGCCACCAGAAATGTACATATCGTCGATTCTTCCTTTTAAATAATAAAAACCTTCCTCATCTTTGTACGCCAAATCTCCTGTATAAAACCAAGAATTTTTGATTTTATCCTTTGTAGCAACAGAATTATTCCAATAACCAGGCGTTACGATTTTACCTTTAATTCTTAATTCACCTAACTGATTATTTTTCAGTGAATTTCCTTTTTGATCTACAATATCCAATTCTACATAGAAATTTGGTTTGCCGATAGAATTTGGTTTGCATAGATTAAAATCTTGATGAAGTGAAGTAATACTCGGTCCAGCTTCCGTTAAACCATAACCTGGTCGAATATTTACTTTTTTCTCATTTTTCCATTGTCGAATTATTTCTTTATTGATGGATTCTCCGCCAGAAACAATACATCTTAAAGAAGAAAAATCGGCTTTTGAAAACCCTTCACATTTCGCAATCATTTGTAAAATAGTAGGAAGTGCGAGAAATAAAGTTACTTTTTGTTTTTCTAAAAAATGGAGAATTTTCTCTGAATTAAATTTACTGAGCAAGAATATTTTTCCACCATTATGAAGCAATGGTGTAACGAAAACATTCCAGCCAGAAGTGTGATACGGTGGTAGAATACACAAAGTAATATCATCATCGGAAATCCCGAGTTGCATTGTAGTATTCAAACTGTTCCAAAACATCATTTTATTGGTGTACAAAACGCCTTTTGGTTCGGCTGTCGTTCCGGAAGTATAGAAAAGAAAAACGGGTAATTCTTCATTAATTTCATTTAAAACAGCTAATTCTTTCCCCGAAAATTGGGAAACTTGATGATTAAAATCTGCCAAAGAAATGGTTTCAAAAGAATCTTTAATTAAAGAAATGGAAGAGCCGAAAAACTCACTGAATATTAACAATGAAGGTTTGCAATCATGCAATTGATCGGAAATTTCGAGTGCAGAAAGTTTGTAATTTAAAGGAACTAAAATTAATCCTAATCTTTGACAAGCCGAGAAAAGAGCAATTAAATTAATGGAATGCTCCAGCAAAACTGCGATTCTATCGCCTTCTTTATAATTGTGTTTTAGAAGATGAACCATTTCATTGGCTCGAAAATGAAGATCACGATACGAAAATTCTTCGCCGGTTTCTACATCAGCAACAGCAATTTTTTGTGGGGAATAATCTGCCCATTTCGCGATCCAATCTAAAACACTCATATCATTTTTGCTTTATACTTTTAAATTTAAGATAAAAAAACATCTTATTGAAAATTAAAATTTTAAAACCACAAAAGGAACAAAAGTAACCTAATTGAAAAATTAGATAGAAACAACTAACCTTCTTAAAGTTCACAAAAGTTTTGAAAATCTAAAGATTTTCTCTTATGTTATCTTTTTTTTTCTTAATATTCACAAAACCTTTTGTTCCTTTTGTGGTTTAAATTATTGATCTACAGTAACTCATTACTTTTATTTTTATTAAGAGTATGTAAAAATACTGCAATAATTACGGACGAAACAATTGCTATTGCTGCAGAAACACCAGGATTTCCGACTGGTCCTTTCATATATGGCGTTAATTTTAAATAAAATATTCCGAAATGAATGAGGATTGCCACAATTGAGGCGATAAAAACTGTTGAAGATTTTACATTTTTCACAAAAGTACCGAATAAAACGGGTACAAATGCGGCTGCAAAATAACCATAAACTCCCATTTGTCCAAAAATAGCGACACTTAAATTGGGATGTTTTATTTGATTCCACGAGAAATAAAAACTAACAATTGCCAATAGAACAACTACGAATTTATTAATCACTAAACCATTTTCTGAAACTTTTTCCCCAAAAATAGGTTCTAAAATATCGGAAGTTACGGTTATTGACAAAGATTGAATTAAACCTTCTAAAGTGGATAAACCCGCAGAAATTAATCCTACAATTACCACAATTCCGACCGCTGCGGAAAATCTTTTCACTACATAAACAGGAATAATTTCGTCCATTCTCATTTTCGTTCCGTTATGCATTAAATCTGGAAACATCATTCTTGCGTACAAACCTGCAATAACGATGAGGAAAAATACAATCATCGCAGATATTGCAAAAAACAAATAAGAATTTACTTTTTCCGGATTTTTCAGCATCAAAGATTTGGTCATAATATGGGGTTGACAAACAATGGCAATTCCGACAACTGCTTGACAAACAACCACTTCAAAGAAATCTCGATAAAGCGGACTTGTCGTATTAAAAGTGGTGGTAAGATTAGGATCGATAACATTGAGTTTTGCGATAAAACCATCTAAACCTTGATCGAACAAATTTACGCCAGAAAAAATCATCATTAAAGCAACAACAATCATTATTAAAGCTTGAATGGTGTTGGTATAAACCATAGAATTTGCACCACCAAACATCATATATCCGAAAACAAAAATGGTAATTCCGAGCAAAACATAAAATGGTTCTACTTGAATAGATTTTGAAATTACTTGGGTTAAACCGACATTAATTAAAACAATAAAAGTGATTAATAACATCGCAACTACGGCGAAGAAAAACTTGTAAGCTTTGTTATTGAAACGGTTTCCAATCCATTCTGCCATAGTTTTTGCCTTGATTAATTTGCCATATTTTGCAAAACCTTTGGTGAAAAATATCAAGGAAGCAAAAGCCGCAATTGGAAGAACAATGCCCATAGAAATAATTCCAGCAAATCCATAAAGTGCGATAAAACCTGGATTTATGACAAAAGTTGCAGCACTTGTCATGGATGCGGCAAGAGAAAGTCCGACAATCCAAGAGGGAAAACCGTTATTTCCGAGTGCATAATCACTAATGCTTTTTGCTTTCGATGCGCCACGAATCACAAAAAATAAAATAAAGATGGCATAAACAGCTAAAACGATGCTTATATATAATGGCCATTGGTTTTCAGAATTCATATTAATAATTTAGAACAACAAAAAACGGAATTAAAACACTGCTTTTAGAATTGATTTGATAAAACAAAGGTATGACTTAAACAAATTTAATGGAAACATATTCACAAAATCTTTTATTTATTACAAATTAAAGAAGTATGACCAAAAAATATAAAATCCTATAAAATAATATGACAGAATTGTTTGTAGAATTAAAAAAATATCTTAATTTTGCACCCTGTTAAATAACCTCTGACGAAAACCGTGAAAGTTGTTTGGCTTTTAATTATATTTTTTATTACAAATGGATTTATTAAAGTACGTTCAAGACAAGTACATTGAAACCAAAGATTTCCCAAAATTCAAAGCAGGAGATAACATCACTGTTTACACAGAAATTAGAGAGGGAGCGAAAACAAGAACACAGTTTTTCAAAGGAACTGTAATTCAAGTAAGAGGAACTGGAGCTACCAAAACCTTTACCATTAGAAAAATGAGTGGTGATGTAGGTGTAGAAAGAGTTTTTCCTATGAACATGCCTGCTTTACAGAGTATAACTGTAGATAGAAGAGGTAAAGTAAGAAGAGCAAGAATTTACTATTTCAGAAAACTGAGAGGTAAAAAAGCAAGAGTAAAAGATGTACCTTACAAAAAATAAGCGTTACATATTATATACAAATCCCGTTATTACAACGGGATTTTTTTTGCTCTAATTTTCATTAATTATTCTAAAAACATCCGTATTAATAAGAAGATACCCAATAATCGCAACAGCTTTTTTCAGCAAGGCTCTAACCCGTATGAATACTATGATTTACACTTTTTTTACTTTCACCCTTTGGGTGAATGCTTAAAACTAAAAAACACTTTAATCATAAGGCTTTATACAGATTTTTAATTTCTGTTGCGATTATTGGGAGATACACGGCTTTCTTATAAAAATTTCTTTTTCATAAAAAATTCTATTAATTTACTA
>CAXYUO010000172.1:0-5814 GCA_964292185.1 uncultured Frigoriflavimonas sp. | reverse complement strand
AAAAGTGGTCCCACCTGGGCTCGAACCAGGGACCACCTGATTATGAGTCAGGTGCACTAACCAACTGAGCTATAGGACCTAAAACAAAAAGTATAAATACTTCCGTTTTATTGGTGTGCAAATGTATGAAAATTTTATAATTCTCAAAAATTTTTTATTATTTTTCTTGACACAATTCTATTAATATCCCATTTGTGCTTTTGGGATGCAGAAAAACCACCAATTTATTATCCGCTCCATCTTTCGGAACTTCCGATATAAATACAAAACCAGCAGATTTTAATCTTGAAATCTCAGCAAAAATATCTTCTACTCCAAATGCTAAATGATGAATACCCTCTCCTCTCTTTTCTATAAATTTTGAGATGGTACTTTCTGAAGAACTCGCTTCCAAAAGTTCTATTTTACTTTCTCCTATTTTGTAAAAACTTGTAGAAACCGCTTCTCGTTCTACAGTTTCAGTTTTGTAGCTCTCTTTTCCTAATAGTTTTGCAAAAAGCTCATCAGAAATACCCAAAGACTTTACTGCAATACCAATATGTTCTAATTTCATATTTATAATAATTAATTGATTAAAAAATTAAAAAAATTCCATGATGAAATTTTAAATTTCATGATTTTCTAATGCTACGGACTTCAGACCTCGTACTTAAAAACTTTAAAAAGTTTCCTTGAAAATTATCTCAACAAATTTAGTAAATTTGCAGCATGAATGAAAGCAATAGACAGAGAAAAGTAGCACAAATAATACAAGAAGACTTCGCAGAATTTTTTAGAAAACAAGCTTCAGAAAGTGCACAAAGCTTCCTTATAACAGTTTCTGATGTGAAAATATCAGCAGATTTGGGAGTTGCAAAAATATATCTTAGTATTTTCCCGAAAGATTATAGGAAAGCAATCATGAAAGAAATTGAAGAAAATAAACAACAATACAGGTATTTTCTTGGTCAAAAAGTAGGTGCTCAATTAAGAATTGTTCCTCAACTTAGCTTTTTTCTTGATACTACTTTGGATGATGTAGAAAGAATAGAAAGAGAATTAAAAGGAGAAGGCGAAAATCCAGTTTTGTAATTTTTGTGGCAAACGTACCTTTATATATAGCAAAAAGATACCTCTTAGCAAAAAAGGGTAGCACTGCTGTAACCATTATTACATGGCTTGCAGTTTCTGCGATGACTATTGCGGTTGCAGCTATGTTTATTATCGTTTCCGTTTTTTCTGGTTTAGAAGATATGAACAAAGATCTTATCTCTAATCTTCATGCTGATCTTACTATAAAAAGCGATTCTCATAAAAACTTAAAAAATATTTCTAAAATCGATAAAGTACTGAAACAAGAGAATCAAATTGCCCATTATTCAAAAATAATAGAAGAGAAAGTTTATATCGATTATAAAGGAAAAGGTGATGTAGGTTTTCTGAGAGGTGTAGATTCTGCATACACAAAGGTAAATCCTATTGACAAAACCATTGGTTATGGCACATATCCTTCTTTCACTTATTCTAATGAAGTGGTGATGGAAAACCAATTAGACATTCGTCTTTCGCTTCCTGTAGGCACAGATGTAGGTTTTGCAACGCTTTTTATGCCGAAACCAGGAAAAGGATTGATTAATAAAGAAGAAGATATATTCAATAAAAAAGAAATTTTTGTGAGTGGTGTTTTTCCAGGAAATGATCAATTAGACAGTTACATTATAGCACCAATAGAACTTGCTCAAGAATTATTAAATCTTCCAAAAGGAACTGCCTATCAAATAGTTATAAAACTAAAAAATCCTGAATCTGCAGAAATTGTAAAAAATAATCTTATTGATAAATTAGGAACATCTTACGATATAAAAACAAAAAGTGAAGAAAATGCCGCTTTTTGGAAAATGATCAACACAGAAAAATTATTTATTTATTTAATTTTCGCATTGGTTATTTTTATTACCACTTTCAATCTTGCAGGTGCAATTATCATTCTTCAACTTG
The DNA here is from genome assembly GCA_964292185.1 of uncultured Frigoriflavimonas sp. GTDB lineage: Bacteria > Bacteroidota > Bacteroidia > Flavobacteriales > Weeksellaceae > Frigoriflavimonas. The sequence goes on along the minus strand of CAXYUO010000172.1, from coordinate 3,837 downwards.
ACAAAAAAGAACATTCATATTGTTTAGTTTCACTAGGTTTTCCTATGAAAAGTCTTCGTAATGTATATTATTATACAGGATTACTTATCGTAATAATAGGTATAATTTCAGGATTAATAATTGGTACTTTGGTTTGTTTGTTTCAACTAAACACCGCTTTTTTTATGGCAAATGAAACCATGCCATTTCCAGTAAATATTTTACCGAAAAATTATGCACTAGTAGCTTCCACCGTTGCATTTTTTGGAATTTTAATCTCTTGGTTCTTTTCAAAAATAAACAAACAATACATTACAAATTCGTAATTCAATCTTAAAAAATTGTAATTTTACATTCTAAATTTTATTAATGATGAAAAAAATATATTCCTTATTTTTATTAACTTTTTTATTCACCTTCTCATTTGCTCAAATTCCCGCTGGATATTATAATGGCACAACTGGACTTACAGGTGCAGCTTTGAAAACCAAGCTAAGCCAAATAATTTCTACAGGAACCACAGATAACGGTTACAATGGACTTTGGACCGCATATTCTAGCACAGATGTAGATAATGTTTATGAAAACGATGGAACACTTTTAGACATCTATTCTGAAAATCCAACTGGCACAGATCCTTATAGCTACACAATTGGCTCAAACCAATGTGGAAGCTACAATTCCGAAAGCGATTGCTACAACAGAGAACATATTGTACCACAAAGTCTTTTTAATTCAAATTCACCAATGGTTTCTGACATTCATTTTATTCGTCCTACAGATGGTTGGGTAAATGGAAAAAGAAGTAGTTATCCTTTCGGAACTGTTGGTACAGCTACTTTCACTTCTCTAAACGGATCCAAATTAGGAAATAGCATTTCAGCAAATTATGGCGGAACCGTTTTTGAGCCAATCAACGCTTTCAAAGGAGATGTTGCAAGAATGGTTTTGTATTTTGTAACAAGATACGAAAGTCAGCTTTCTGGTTTTTCTACAGGTAATATGTTGGGAGGAAGTGCTTTTCCAGGTTTACAATCTTGGGAATTGCAACAATTATTAGTTTGGAACGCTCAAGATCCTGTTTCGCCAGAAGAAATTTCAAGAAATAATGCATCTTATATAATACAAGGAAATAGAAACCCTTTTATTGATAATTCTACTTATGCTACACAAATTTGGGGAACTACAGATACAATTGCTCCATCTGCACCAACAAATTTAGTAGCTTCTAATCCTACTTCTTCTACTGTAGATTTAGCTTGGACAGCTTCCACAGATAATATTGGAGTTGTTGGTTACGACATATACGTAAATGGTGTTTACAACAGTACAGTTACAGGTACATCTGCAACAGTTAGCAATCTAGCACCTTCTACAACATACAATTTCTATGTAATTGCAAAAGATTTAGCCGGAAATCCTTCAACTGCAAGCAATACAGCTTCTGCAACCACACTTGCTGGTTCAGCTGGTGGAACTTGTGGTACTGAAAATTTTGAAACAATACCAGCAAGTGCTACAAACTATGATACTAGAACTTGGACTAATAATAGTATAACATGGACAGCTACAGATGCTAGAACAGATCAACCCATAAATACAAGAGCAATTACTATTAGAAATGGTACGCTTACTTCTTCTAATCTAACTGGTGGTGTGAAAAAAGTAACCATAACCACAAAATTAATATATGGAACTGTAGCGGGAACTTTCACTCTAAGAATAAATGGAAATTCTGTAGGAACTATACCTTACAGTACAACTGTTGGTACTTTTTCTATCGATAATATCAATGTTGCTGGAAATGCAATAATATCTCTTACAGATAATTCGGTTACAGGAAATCGAGTAGGTTTTGATGATTTAACTTGGGAATGTTTCTCACTTTCTACTGCAGAAAATACCAAAGAAAGTTCATTTAATATTTATCCAAACCCTATAACGAACGGAATTCTTTACGTGAAAGGTGATAATTTAAATAAAATAGAAACTGCTGAAATTTTTGATGCCAATGGGAAATTAATTCAGAAAATTAAAAACCCTTTCGCAGATAGCAATAAAATAATTTTAAATAAAATACCAGCAGGTTTATACATTTTAAAAACTGCATCGTTTTCTACTAAATTTTTAGTAAAATAAATAATTACAAGACCGATAGTAAAATATCGGTCTTTTTTTAAATTAAATCTTCTTCAAATTGATAAAAAAATTCGGTTTAATAGGCAAAGACATCTCCTACTCTTTTTCTAAAAATTATTTTGAAACAAAATTTAAAAAATTAGGTCTAAAAGATTATAACTATGAACTTTATGACATTCCATTAATAGAAAATATTAAAGAGATTTTTGAAATAGAAAATTTATTAGGATTAAATGTTACACAACCTTATAAAGTAGAAATAATCCCATTTTTAGATGAATTGAGTGAAGAAGCAGAAAAAATAGGTGCCGTAAATACAATTTTAATAAAAAATGGAAAAAAAATAGGCTACAATACAGACGTTTTTGGTTTTGAAAAATCATTAAACATTTTAAAAAAAGAGCATCATCAAAAAGCATTAATTCTAGGAAATGGTGGTGCTGCAAAAGCAGTGAAATTTGTTTTAAATAAATTAAATATTCCTTTTGAAATAATCTCTAGAAAAACCGATCTCAATTTTGAAAATTTATCAGAAAGCATAGTAAAATCCAATAAACTTATCATACAAACTACTCCAGTCGGAACTTTTCCTGATATTTCAGAACATCTTATTTTTCCATTTTCAGCACTATCAAAAGAACACTTGGTAATAGATTTAATTTACAACCCAGAAATTACAGAATTTCTCAAAAAATCTGCCCAATATTCTGCAAAAACCATGAATGGAAATTATATGCTAGAACAACAAGCAGAAAAATCTTGGCAAATTTGGAATAGTTGAGATATTTTATATATATTTATTGATATTTTCAAAAAAGAAAATCTTACTATCATTTGAAAATATTTTATCGTAATTAAAAGCAGCATTATGACTACAGAAGAATTAAATTCTGACAACAATCTTTCTAACGAAAAAGATAACAATCTACTCAACCAAACTTCGCAAACCGAAGAAAACAAGGAAGTTAGTACAAATGAAGAAGTAGAAATTCAAAATCCGGAAGCAGATTTAGAAGAAAATACAAGCAGCATAGAAAATGCTATTTCCGAAGAAGCTCCAAAACCAGAATTAGAATTAATAGTTGGTGATACAGAAGTAGAAGTGCCAATTTCTGAAGAAAAAACAGAAAAAGTGGACGAAAAAGTGGAAACCTTTGTTGAAATAACTACAGAAATTGCTGAAAACAAAACTTCTACAAGCGATAAAACTGCAAAAAAAGACGAAGAATCTGAAGAAGAAAAGTTTTATACACTTCCAGACCTCATCAAAGAATTAGGAAATTTATTGAAAGATAGTTCCGCGAATACTTGGTCTGCAGATTCTAAATTATTCAATAAATATAGAGCTTTAGGATATGCACAATTTCATGCAATAGAAAAAGCAGAAAAACAAAAATGGGAAGAAGAAGGAAAAGCTGCAGAAGATTATAAATTTGAAAACGCTCAACATGAGAATTTTACAGAGATATTGCAATCTTTTAAAAAAATACAAGAAGAATTTCATCACAATCAAGATAATCAGCAAGCAAAAAATCTAGAAATTCGAAATGGAATTATAGAAAAGCTAAAAAACTTGAATAGCAATGCAGATGCTGGTACAAATCTTTTCAAAGAAATAAGAACCATAAAAGAGCAATGGTCTGCTTCAGGACAAGTGCCAAAAGCAGATTTTAAAATCATTAATAATAATTATTTCCATCATTTAACACAATTCTACGA
>CAXYUO010000171.1:0-5818 GCA_964292185.1 uncultured Frigoriflavimonas sp. | reverse complement strand
TTTGTAACCAGCTTCTACTTGGTTAAGTCTGTTCACTTTTACAGCATCCAATGCAGGATCATTTGTATTGGTATATGTGTAGCCATTTGGATTGCTTATCGCATTATATGTATTAAATAAAATACGATCTGCAGATGCACTTCCACCTTGGCTTACTCTTGCAAATACAGCATTTTGTTTATTTATTGCATAGTTTGCACCAACAGAATAGGAAAAAATATCGTAATCATAATCTACCGCTGTAACACCTGCACCTACTGTAGAAACTGCAGTTTCATTAGCATCTATTACACCATTTTGGTTCATATCTTGTGTAATTGTTGAACCTGTACCACCTGCAAAAGTTCCATTTACATTTCCGAAATCTAAACGTACTCCCGCATCTAAAGATAAATTCTCAATTGAGGTTATTTCTATTTGCGCGTGAGGTGCAGTAACGTCATAGGTAGTGTCAAAATTTCTTGAGCAGCAATTGCCAAAAGCACCGTAGGTTAATAATCCATTAGAAGTTAATAAATTACCAGCTGCATTTTTCACGTCTATTAATCTTGCATTATTATCATTCAATTCTTGAAGATAGGTATTCCAATGCCAAGACATATTTACATTTTGTATTCCTTTATACAAACCAGCATTTAATTTTATGCCATCAAAATTTTTGGAAATCGTAAAGTCATTAAAGAAATTGTTGAAATTATTTAATTTGGTATTAAAAAGTACCATAGAAATAAAGTTGCCTCCAGTATTCACAGCGGTATTTGTTCCTGCATATACTGCAGAATTATAACCGGCTACGCTTCCAATGATATCTCCAAATGAACCTACAGATCCTGGAAACGGTGCAAGAAACTGACCATCATTAATGGAATATCTAGTTTTATTTTGCAGTTTGTAGCCATCTGCTATTTCAAAATTAATTTCTGCACCTATGCTTTTAGTTACAGAATGCATACCATCTGAAACCGTACTTTGCAAGATGTTTCCATCTCCACCAATAGTTCTATCTTTTTGCAAGTTGATGGTTTGCAAAGCTCCAGAAAGCGCATCATAATTTGGTAAAGACCCCCAAGTTGGATTTTCATCTGTACCTGTTACGCTCATTGGCATTGGCATGTAAGCAGCAGTTCTATCATTTAATAATTTACCGTAAACGCGAACGGATCCTCTTTCAAATTTTTTCAAAAAAGACATGCGAAATTGTCCTCCAACATTTGAATTGTACCCTGTTTTTCTAGGGCCATCTCCACTTCTGAAAAATCCTCCTACACTTACAAAAGTATTGTCATTTAATGGCGTTCCGTAATTAAAATCTGTTTTATAATTTCTATAATCCAATCCAATTTCTTGCATCAAGCTTCCTCCTTCTTTTTCACCAGTATTGGTAATGAAATTGATGATACCTGCAGGAGAATTACTTGCAAATATAGATGCAGATCCACCTCTTAATGCTTCCACACGAGATACAAAAGAATCAAACCTTGTAAATTGATCTTGCGTAGCAAATGCAATATCTCCAAATTGCAAAACAGGCAGCCCATCTTCTTGTATCAAAAGATATCTAGAACCTCCTGCAGAAACGGGAACACCTCTTACGGTAAGATTGCTGTTTCCTTCACCACCAGAAGATTCTGCACGTATACCAGGTATCGTACGAAAAATTTCGGCAGTGGTTCTTGGTGCAGCTTTCGCTATTTCCTCACTTTTTAAAGTAGAAATAGAGGTACTCGTTTTAATGGAAGCTTTGGGATTAGAATTTCCTGTAATTACTACTTCTTCCAAATTTGCACTTCTTGTACTATCTGTTGGTGTAGTTTGAGCAAACATAAAAGCACCTATGCTAATTGTTGCAAATGATAGAATTTTTTTTGAATTTAAAATTTTAGTCATAATAAATTGTTTTCGTTATGTTGTAAATATAGAAGTATTTATACCTTACAAAAATGTATTCTATTGCAAATCAGCTCCATATTTTTAAGCAAACGATTGCGCAAACGATTGCTGTGGAAAACTTTATTAGAATATTAACAAAATTTAACAAAAAATTCATTAATAATTAACATAAATTTACAAAAAAAAATCACAGATTTTCACGAAAAACGCCCTTAATTTTAAAAAAATGAAGAGAATTACTATAAAAGACCTAGCCAAAATGTTACAAATAAGTACTTCTACTGTTTCTAGAGCTTTGAGTGATCATCCGAATATAAGTGACGGAGTGAAAGCAAAAGTAAGAGCTACTGCGGAAGCATTTCATTATCAACCAAATGACTTCGCCATTAATTTTAGAAAAAAAAGTAGTAAAGTAATTGGATTGATTATCCCAAAAATATCCATGTTCTTTATTCCTTCTATTATTGCAGGAATTTCTAATAAACTCCAGAAAGAAAATTACAATTTTTTTATTCTTTCATCAGAAGAATCTTTAGAGTTAGAAAAAGCTCATTTGCAAACGTGTTGCAATTCTGGTGTTGATGGTATAATCATCTCTCTATCCAAAAACACGGAAAACTTTGACCATTTTAAAATAATAGATGATTTAGAAATTCCATTGGTCATGTTTGATAAAACTTTAGAAGCAAGTAAATATCCAGAAGTAGTTTTTGATAATATTAAAAGTGCCGAAGATTGCGTAAAAAAACTAATTGCCTACAACTGCAAAAACATTTTGGCAGTATTTGGTAATAAAAATATGCATATTACAAAGAAAAGAGAAGCAGGGTTCTTCAATATCATCAATGAAAATTCTTCTATAAAATATCAAACTATTTATTCAGATTCTGCAGAAGAAGCAAAAGAGGCGATAAAAAATATAGATAATTTAGAACAATTTGATGGTATTTTTGCAATGAGTGATGAGGTTTTGGCTGGAGTAAATATTGCCTTGCAAATTAAGAAGATTACAGATTTTCAATCTTTAAAAATAATGGCCATCAGTGAAGGAATTATACCACAATACTTCAACTCTAATTACGAGTATATAAAAAATGATGGTTTAGCTATGGGAGCAGAAGCCGCAGAATTACTTCTAAAACAGATAAAACAAAATGCTTGATTTGTATTTTTAGAATTAATTTGTCTTTTTCTACAAATGCTTTATCAATATTAATTCCATATTGGCCGTATTTGTATTTAATTTTAAGGGATATTTCCATATTCCATCTATATTTCTTAACTTTCAAATTATACAAATTAATTATTTATGACAAACAATTCCAACGATTTCGGCATTAAAATAGCACTTGAAAATTTAGGTTTAAAACAAGAAAATAAAGGAGTTTCTACCGGTGTAGATTACTTTGCCAACGGACAAAACATTGAATCTTATTCTCCAACAGATGGCAAATTAATTGCAAAAATTCAGATGGGATCTGCAGAAGATTATGAAAAATGTGTAGATACAGCAAAAGCTGCTTTAAAGGAATTTAGAATGCTTCCGGCACCAAAAAGGGGAGAATTGGTAAGGCAATTTGGGCTTAAATTAAGAGAATATAAAGATGATCTTGGCAGATTGGTTTCTTATGAAATGGGGAAATCTTTGCAAGAAGGTCTAGGTGAAGTGCAAGAAATGATTGATATCTGCGATTTTGCAGTTGGGCTTTCTCGCCAATTGCATGGTTACACGATGCATTCGGAAAGACCAGGACATCGCATGTATGAACAATACCATCCAATAGGAATTGTAGGAATTATCTCCGCATTCAATTTTCCAGTTGCAGTTTGGGCATGGAATACTGCTCTCGCTTGGATTTGCGGAAACGTAACCGTTTGGAAACCATCAGAAAAAGTAGGTTTATGTGGAATTGCTTGTCAGAATATAATTGCAGAAGTTTTGCTGGAAAATAATATGCCTTCAGGAATTTCAAGTATGATTGTTGCAGATCATCAAGTTGGTCAAAAATTAGTTGATGATAAGAATATAGCTTTAGTTTCTTTCACCGGTTCAACAAAAGTTGGTAGAATGGTTGGTAGAAACGTAGCCGAACGTTTCGGAAAAAGTATTTTAGAATTAGGTGGAAACAATGCCATCATTATTTCTAAAGATGCAGATGTAAATATGACGATTATCGGTGCAGTTTTCGGAGCTGTAGGAACTGCAGGACAAAGATGTACTTCTACCAGAAGATTGATAATCCATGAAGATGTTTATGATGAAGTTTTAACAAGAATGAAAAGTGCTTATTCTCAAATAAAAATAGGAAACCCATTAGACGAAAATAATCATGTAGGACCTTTAATTGATAAAGATGCGGTTTCGCAATATTTAAATTCAATAGAAAATTGTAAAAAAGAAGGCGGAAAATTCATTGTAGAAGGTGGAGTTTTAGAAGGAGCAGGTTTTGAATCTGGTTGCTACGTAAAACCATGCATCGCTGAAGTAGAAAATAGTTTTGAGGTTGTACAACACGAAACTTTTGCTCCTATTTTATATGTGATGAAATATAAAAATTTGGAAGAAGCAATTGCTATTCAAAATGATGTTCCACAAGGTTTAAGTTCTGCAATCATGACGAACAATTTACGTGAAGCAGAACTATTTCTATCTCAAGCAGGATCTGATTGTGGAATTGCCAATGTAAATATCGGAACTTCTGGTGCAGAAATCGGTGGAGCTTTTGGTGGTGAAAAAGAAACAGGTGGTGGAAGAGAATCTGGTTCTGATGTTTGGAAATATTACATGAGAAGACAAACAAACACCATCAATTATACAGACAGTTTACCTTTAGCACAAGGAATTAAATTTGATTTGTAAAAAAGATTTGAAGAAAATAGACGAATAGAGAAAGGACTTTTTAATTTCTAATTTTCACGTCTATCATCTATCTGTCTATTATCTATCATCAAATATCATTAATCAACAATCAATTATAAATATGAACGACGCAATAGAAACACTATCAAAGCATAGTAACAAAGTAAAGGAAACCCTTTCCAAACATATATTAGCAGATGGTTTTGATTTCGTAATGGATTTCGAAAAATCTCACGGATCTTACATTCATAATAGCGTAACAGGCAAAGAATTTTTGGATATGTTTTCCATGTTTGCTTCTGCATCTATCGGTTACAATCATCCACATTTGGTTGCCAATTCTGCTTGGCTTGGCAAAATGGCAATCAACAAACCAACTTTGGCAGATGTTTATTCTCAAGAATATGCAGATTTTATGGAAGTTTTCGAAAGAGTAGCCATTCCAAAAGAATTACAATACGCATTTTTCGTTTCTGGCGGAACTTTAGCCGTAGAAAACGCAATGAAAGCTTGTTTTGATTGGAAAACTAGAAAAAATTTCGAAAAAGGAATTAAACATGAAGCAGGAATTTGCATCCATTTTCTACAAGCATTTCACGGAAGAAGCGGTTATACTTTAAGCTTAACAAATACATCAGATCCTAGAAAACATCAATATTTTCCAAAATTTGAATGGCCAAGAATCATCAATCCAAAACTACATTTCCCAATTACCGAAGAAGGTTTAGAAGAAACAATGCATAATGAAAGATTAGCACTTCTAAATATAGAAGAAGCGATACTTTCTAACCCAGATCAAGTTGCTTGTATCATCATAGAACCAATTCAAGCTGAAGGTGGCGATAATCATTTCCGTGATGAATTTATGGTAGAATTAAGAAAATTGTGTGATAATAATGAAGTTTTATTAATTTTTGATGAAGTACAAACAGGAATGGGTTTAACCGGGAAAATGTGGGCTTATGAACATTTCAGCGTTGCACCAGATATTATTTCTTTCGGTAAAAAAGCCCAAGTTTGCGGAGTTCTTGCCAATAAAGAAAAATTCGACGAAATACCAAATAATGT